>CADBQE010000213.1 GCA_902796695.1 uncultured Lachnospiraceae bacterium | reverse complement strand
TCGTAGGGGCCGACGGCCCAGGCCGCCCTCTCTTGCTGCTGCGCAGCAATTCACCTTGTCTGCGATCGGCCCGCGGAGGGAGGACAACCATACCCTGTATGACGGGCCGATCACAGATCGGCCCCTACATGAGGAATCCTCTCGGAACGAAAAACGTGACAAAGGAACCGTCCCCCTGTCACGAAAGAACCGCCTGCGGAATCTGCTCCCGCAGGCGGTTTTTTCGTGTATGCAGCAGGCTTCAGTGTTCGGAAGCGGCTGCTTTCCGTTCCTCCAGTTCTTTGCAGATCCGGTCATATTCCGGCTCGTCCAGCTTGTAGTGCTTCCGGTAAAGCACGTAGGTGGCGAGCATGAACAGGAAGGAGAGAAGGACCATGATCAGCAGCATGCCGATGCTCTGGCCGCTTTTTACGCTGCCCAGGACCTGGTCGATCTGCGCCAGTTTGGCGGCTTCGGTGATCAGACCCTGTTCCTTCTGCATCTCGAGTTCGGAGATCTGGTTGGTGACGCCGTTGACGTTCAGGATCAGGTAGCTGACGGTAGTGATGACAACGATCAGCGCGCTGCCCAGCTTGGTCACGAACGGACGCACGGAGGCGATAATGGCGTCGTCGCGGCTTCCGGTGGTGTATTCGTTGTACTCTACCGTATTCAGGATGGAGATCATCATGATCAGGTAGAAGCCGTACTGGCCCAGATTGGCGATCATATAGCCGACCGTGAGGACCCAGAAGCCGATGGTGCCGGAGAGGGCCAGGCCGGCGGCCAGCATCAGAATATAGCCGCCCATGGAGGCGATCAGCATTTTCTTCATCATATCCTTGCGCTGCATTTTGCGGGACAGCATGGGATAGAGGACCATCAGGACCGCGGTCGCCATCATGCCGATGGTGGTGAACAGGCCGTACAGACCGCCGGCGTAGCCGTATTTGAAATAGATAAAGATCTGGCCCAGACCGCCGATCACGATGCCGTTGCCGATCTGCTGCAGCAGGAAGATCGGAATGATCCAGCGCAGCTGGTCATTGCCGGTGATGGTCTGCAGGATCTTCTTGAAGCTGATGCGCGGCGCGGGCTCTTTTTCGTACTGTCTGTCCTCGCGGACGCCGAAAATGGTAAAGCAGAGGAAGAGCGGGGCCAGCACGGCGACCGCCAGCGCGATCACGCCATAGGCGGTCACGGTGCTGCCGCCGATCGTCATGGCACCGACGGTCAGCATGGGGATCAGAACATTGGCCAGCGTGCCGCCGATGCCCGCGAACAGGTTCGTGCGGGAGGTAAGACGGTTGCGCTCGTCCGCATCCGTGCTCAGGGACGGGATCATGCCCCAGTAGGAAATGTCATGCATCGTATAGGTGATGCTGTACAGGAAATAGATCACGCCGAAGAACGTGACGAACGGCCAGCCCTGCAGCTTTGTGTTGAAGGCAGCATAAATGACCGCGGAGGTGGACAGGATGCCAATCACCAGCCAGGGCTTGAATTTGCCCCACCGGCTGCGGGTGCGGTCGATGATATTGCCCATGAGCGGGTCGTTCAAGGCATCGAAGATACGGGCTGCGACCATGATCGCGGCGATGGCGGAAAGCTGAGCGGCGTCCAGCTTTTTGGTCAGCAGCACAAAGGTGTAAAGGTAGTTGGTGAACATCTGATACATCATGTCGCGGCCTACCGTGCCGAGGGGGAACATGATGCGGTTGCGGCGGATGGTTCTCTGATCCATACTGATTGTCTCCTGATTACTTCTTTCGGGAAGGGGCCGGCCGGGGGCCGGTCCCTGTCCGGTTTTCCGGGTTTATACTAAAGTTTCGATCTCGTCCAGCAGCTCACCGAAGTAGGCCAGGGCGTCACTTACGGGCTGAGGCGTGCTCATATCCACGCCGGCGATCTTCAGCAGGCTGATGGGATCCTGGCTGCCGCCGCCGGAAAGGAACTTCTTGTAGTCCGCCACGGCAGGCGCGCCTTCCTTCAGGATGCGGCGGGCGATGGCCACGGCGGCGGAGAAGCCGGTGGAGTACTGGAACACATAGTAATTGTAGAAGAAGTGCGGGATGCGGGCCCATTCGAGCGCGATGCCGTCGTCCGAGATCATATCCGGGCCGAAGTACAGCTCGTTCAGGGCTTTGTATTTCGCACACAGCGCATCCGCGGTCAGGGTTTCGCCCTGCTCCGCCATCCGGCCCATCATCAGTTCGAATTCCGCGAACATGGTCTGGCGGTAGACGCTGCCCTTGAACTGATCCAGGAAGTGGTTGATCAGGGCGGCTTTTTCTTTCTTGTCTTCCGTATGCTTCAGCAGATGCTGCATCAGCAGGACTTCATTGCAGGTGGAAGCGACTTCGGCCACGAAGATCACGTAATCCGCCTGGGAGACCGGCTGGTTTTCCTTGCTGTACCAGCTGTGCATGGAGTGGCCCAGTTCGTGCACCAGCGTGAACTGGCTGTCCAGGTTGTCGTGATGGTTCAGCAGAATGTAGGGGTGAGGACGGGCGCCGCCGGAAGAGTAGGCGCCGCCGCGCTTGCCTTCGTTTTCATAAATATCGATCCAGCGCTCGTTGAAGGCGCGGTTCAGCAGGGCTACGTAGTCGTCGCCGAGGACCTGCATGGCGGTCAGGACGGTCTGTTTGGCTTCCTCAAACGGGATCTTGCGGTCGCTGCCCGCGATGATGGGCCGGTAGACGTCGTACATATGCAGTTCGTCCACGCCCAGCAGGCGCTTGCGCAGCGCCACGTAGCGGTACATTTTGTCCAGGTTGGCGTGAACGGCTTCGATCAGGTTGTGGTAGACGGCCACGGGCACTTCGGTATTGTCCAGCGATGCTTCCAGCGTGCTGCCGTAATGGCGGGCATTGGCATTGAACAGCAGGGACTTGAACTGGCCTTCCAGCGTGGCGGCCACGGTGTTCTTGAATTCGCCCAGACGGGTGTAGTACTTTTCAAAGGCGTCCTTCCGCAGGCCGCGGTCTTCGCTTTCCAGCAGCGGGACCAGCGTGCCGTTGGTCAGGGTGTGGGTGCCGCCTTCGCTGTCCACGGCGTCCGGATATTTCATTTCCGTGTTGCGCAGCGTGGAGCCGATGCGGTCCGGCGCTCCGCTGATCTCGCGGGAAGCGGCCAGCAGGGCTTCTTCGGCGGGACTTAAGATATGCGCGGCACGGCGGCGGATCTGATAAATGCTCCGCTTATATTCGTCCAGAGCCGGTTCTTCCGCGTAAAAGCGGTCCAGCGTCTCCTGCGGGATAGCCATGATCTCGGGAGACTGGAAGGCACCGGCGCGGGAAAGGGCGATCAGCGCGCTTCTGGCTTTGCCGACCATGCCCTGGAAATGGCTGTTGGACAGATCTACGTCGCTGTTTAAGCTGGCATAGCTGTAGACTTTGCCGGCCGTGATCTCGATCTCGTCACTCAGGCGGAAGAAAGCCAGCAGCTTGGCGGAACTTTCTCCCAGGTGTCCGCGGAAAGCGGCCAGCTGCTCAGCATAGACCGGAATCTTTGCCAGCGCTTCTTCCCAGGCGGCTTCTGATTCAAATACGGCACTCACGTCCCAGGTAAACTCCACCGGGACTTCGGAACGTTTAGGAATGGACATTTTCATACCTCCGATCAGGGGGCGCTCCCCAATTGAAATCATTATAACAGATATCGGCAGAATTGCAGTAGTTTTTTTGAAGAGAAGAACAAAAAGGAGAGAAAAGGAACAGACAGCCGGGAAGCGGCAGCGCTTTCTATTTTCTTACAAAAAAAGAAAAGCGGATTTCTGCTGGTATAGGATGAAAACGACTTGAGCACTCTGTCATAATAAAAATGCAGAAAGACCGTCTATTAGGGCCGATGTGCCCGGAAAGGATGAATTCATGGCTTTCAGCGGGGATATGCCGGACAAAGAAGTACTGAAACGTGCCGTAAAAGAGACGTGGGTACGCGCTTTGACTGTTGTTCCGCCCGATGTTCTGGCGGCTCTGAAACAGGCGCTGGAGCAGGAAAGCAGTGAAAGAGGAAGACGGTATCTTTCTATAATGTTACAAAACGCGGAGCTTTCCCGGAAGAATAAAACCGTTATCTGCCTGGATACGGGAGTTCCGGTCTTTTTTATAAAAACACCGCTGGGATTTCCCTTTAACGGGAGCCTGCGCGAAGTTTTTGACGAAGCGCTCCGGGAACTGACGGACGGAGAATTTCCGCTCCGCTCCGTAGTTGTGGACCCCTTCAGCCGGGAAGATATCGGCGGCAACTGCGCCAGGAACATTCCGCTGATCTATACGGAGATCGACAACAGCCTGGATCATATGGAGATCCTGGCCTATCCCAAGGGATCCGGCTCCGGCATTTATGCCAAGGCGAAGATGCTGCCGAATACGGCCGGCGTGGACGGGATCAAGCGCTTTGTGACGGAGGCGGTGCTGGAGGCGGGAACGAGACCCTGCCCGCCCATCACGGTCGGCGTAGGCGTGGGCGGCCCCATGGAAGAAGTGACCAGACTGGCTACGGAAGCCGTGCTGCGGCCTGTGGGAAAAAGAAATCCCGAACCGAGGCTGGCGGCGCTGGAGGAAGAACTGAAGGCGGCTCTCAATAAAAGTGGGATCGGCCCCATGGGAGCCGGCGGAGATACCTCCGTGCTGGCCGTCAATATCGAGTATTCCGGCACGCACCGGCCCTGGATGCCGGTGGCCGTGGACATCAACTGCTGGCCCGGCAGACGGGCGGTGACCCGGGTGTATCCGGACGGACGGATCGAAGCGGAGGAGGACGGCAATGGCTAAGGAAGTGCATCTGACGATCCCCATCAGCCGGGAACAGGCCGAGGCGCTGGAACCGGATGATATTGTGTATCTGTCCGGCATCTGCTACAGTTTTCTGTATCGGGAACACCATACGGGACTGCTGGAGGCCCTGGATAAGGGGGAGCCCTATCCGGTGGACCTGCGGGACGGCGTCGCCTACCACACCGGCGCGATCTATGAAAAAAACGAAGACGGCAGCTACCGGATCCTCTCGATCGGATCCACCACCAGCGCCAAATTCAATGACCTGACGCCGGCTCTGATCGCAAAGAGCGGCGTGAGAGCGCTGATCGGGAAAGGCGGCATGGATGACGCGGTGCTGGAGGCCATGCAGGAATACGGCTGCGTGTATCTGGCGGCCTGCGGCGGCGGATCTTCCTTCTACCTGCCCGCCATCACGATCCTGGAGGACCTGCTTCCGGAAGAGCAGCTGGACACCTGCAATCAACGGTTAAAGCTCCGGCTGGACCATGCCGGCCCCTACTTCGTGGCCATGGACGCGCACGGGAGAAGCGTTTACCGGGAAGTGGATGCGGAGACCGGACGGCGGAAGGAACAGATCTTCCGGGCGCTGGGCATTTCGCAGCCGGAAGAATAATACAGAACCATAAAATATAAGAAAAAACACAGAATTCCATCTATAACGGAAAAGCAGAAAGGCGGTAAGGGAATGACGGATCAGCAGAGACTGGAAAAATTCAGAGAGCTGAAGGAGCTCCTGAACGGACCGGAATCCGAGAACTTCCGGGAATACTGGGACGGCAGATTTTTTAACGGAGATATGACGTTTATCTTCGGAAAGACTCCGTACACAATGCATTTTTATGAAGGCACGGTCGTAGCGGTGAAGATCGGCACGCCGGTGAACGGGGTTTACGTGGGAATCAAGGGAGATGAGGAACAGTGGGCACGCTTCTTTGCGAATCCGAATTTCCAGCTGTCCATCTCCGTGAAGCACAACGACAGACCGTTCGAGCAGCTCGGAAGCCCGCTGGCCTGCCGTCAGAACCAGTCCATGGTCGCGCAGGTCATGCGTCTGATCGCGCGTGTGATGAAGGAGGACAAGTAAGATGCCTATTACCGGTGCTTATGTGAACGTTCAGGGGATCAAGACCTATTACGAAACCAATAACGGCCCTCACAACCCCAAGGGAACCATCATCGCGCTGCCTACCGCAGGGCGGGAGAGCCGCCAGTTCCACGGCATTATGGAATATCTGGAAGACCGCTACACGGTCATCGCGCCGGACCTGCCCGCTCACGGGAAAAGCTGGCCGCTGCCGGGACTGCAGGGAATCAAGACCTATCAGGAGTACGGAAAATTCGTCTGGGATTTCATCCAGACGCTGGGCATCGAGGATCCGGTGGTGCTGGGCTGCTCTTTCTCCGGCAACATGGTCCTGCATATCGCTTCCACCTATCCGGTGAAGGCGGCGATCGCCTGCCAGGCTTCTTCCTATATTAAAGCGATGGGCTCTTCCTACGGGACCACGATCCTGCTGCTGGACAACCCTTACGTCAGCCCGCAGCATTCCCACTGGGATTTCTCGGAAAGCCTGATCGGCCGCGACTGCCCGAAGGAGGCGCACGACCTGATCATGTGGGGCGTCTGCCAGGAGATCGGCCGGGCCAAGATCGCGGACATGTCCATCTACAACAACTTCGACGTGCGCGAAGACTTGAAGAACCTGACCTGCCCGCTGCTGCTGGTGCGCGGCGAGGACGACTGGAACGTGCCGGATCATTATTTCGAGACGGCCATGGAGTATATCACGAACTCGCGGAAGCTGGAGTTCAAAAAAGTGCCGCGCTACGGCCATTTCATCGTCGTGGAAGCTCCGGCTATCGTCAGCGAGCTGATCGATGAGTTCTTACCGGAGGAAGCATGAGAAAAGCATATGCGGACGTCCCCGGGGGACAGATGAATTACCGCCTGGGCGGCGCCGGAAAGACGGTCATCCTGCTGCATATGTCGGGCAGTTCCTCCGAAGAATATGCGGCGATGGGAGACCTTCTGGCCGCCCGCGGCTACCGGGTCGTGATCCCGGACCTGATGGGCTTCGGCGCTTCGGATGAGCCGACCCACTACTATTATTCCATGGACGAGCATATCTCCACGCTGCTGGCCCTGATGGATTCGCTGGGGATCGAAAAGGCGGTCTTTTACGGCAATATGGCCACCGCCAACCTCTCCGCCAGACTGGCCGCGCGCCATCCGGAACGGGTGGAAGGACTCTTCCTGGCCCATCCGCTCTACAATCCGGATCCGGAGTATTTCCGCCGCCGCGGACGCCTGCCGGGCTTTGCCCGGATCCCGATCACGGAGGACGGCAGCCATGCGAAGGAATACTGGGCACGGGCCGCGAAATACGGCGATCCCGCCGAGATCTCCGAGCGGCGCTGCGCGGACCTGCACAAAGCCGGCGAATGGGGCGAGACCCTGCACTGGGCCCTGCACGAAGATACCCCGTTCGGGGAATATGCCGGGCAGGTGAAGGCAAGAACCGTGATCGCCGCCTACAGCTTTTTCGGAGAACCGGTCCTGCTTAGGGATATCGCGTCCCGCTTCGAAAACGGAGAGTTCCTGTTCCTGGAAAACGCGACGCCCTATATCGCAAGGCGGGATCCGGAACGGATGGCCGGCGTGTTCGCGAAGGCATTTCCGGCACAAGATTAAGGTAAGCAGAAGAAATTACAATTTCAGCATAAATATGAGGTAAAAGACATGAAGAAAGGTATTAAGTCTCTGGGAGCCTATCTCCCGTACCAC
>CADBQE010000212.1 GCA_902796695.1 uncultured Lachnospiraceae bacterium | reverse complement strand
GCACGCTCCGCGGCTTTACGGCTGGTTCACTACGCCGGCGAAGAGGGGGAGATTGTCGTTGCCCAGGATGAGGAAAAAGTACGGGCGGTCGAGGATGAGATCGATCTCGTCCTCGGGCGGGAGGGGGGCGCCGACCAGGGCATCCACGTAGGAGGCGGCGCTGACGCCTTCTTCATCCATGATCAGGCGGCTGGTCTGGGTGATCTCCTGGAGACAGGCGCGGTCCTTGCCCAGAAGCGGGGAGAAATCGGCTGCGTCCGGATCCAGAATGGCGTGAATGCCCAGAGCCGTCAGATCGTCTGTCAGATCCTGCGTGCAGGTGAAATCCAGCTTGGGAAGGGACAGGTGGATACGGGTCCATGCTCCGGCGGTCACGCCGTTGTAGTCCTGCGGAACAAAGCTGTCTGTCGCTTCCTCGTATTTCCTGCAGCGGGTCACGTCCGGGGCCGTCAGAAAGGCCCGGAACGCTTTGTCTGCCATCATCTCGGTCAGCGTCACGCCTTCATCGGGCAGGAAAAACAGGACGTGGCTGCTGAACGTCTGAACGTTGATGAAGATGAATTTGTCCCCGTAATAGTACTCGTTCAGATAATTGTCCGCGTGCAGAAAAGTGACGGTGCGGTCCCCCTGACTGCCGTGAAAGACCAGTTCCCGGTTGTTCTTTTCCGCAAAGGGCACGCCCCATTTGGTCTGCAGAAACAGGGTGCTGAGGAGACGCAGCGCGGTATCGGGTCTGAATTGCAGCCGGTCGATTTTTTCCGCCAGGAGTCCGCCGGTCTGTGCATTCAGCCAGTCGCGCAGCAGCTGGTCGTAGGCAGGATCTCCCATTTCGCCCTGAAATACGGAAGCATAATAGTTTTCGGCCACGGTACGGACCGTTTCCGGGGTATAGGCGTACTCTCCGGACAGCCAGAGGGAGTTGGCGGGGATCGATTTCTCCACGCCGTTGTCGATGTACGCGAGCTCCCACACCTTCCGGGCCTGCCCGCGCAGTGCGTCCATGCTGTCCGCGTGCAGGGCGTCCAGGATCTCCTGCCGGCTTTCCCCGCCGGACGTTTCGGCCAGAATAGCCATGCTCATGAAAATATTCACGGGCGACATGACCGCGTTTTCCGTGTCCTCCTCCCCCAGCAGCTGCAGGGTGACATCGGCAAAGAAACGGCGGAAACTGTCTCCGGCGCCGCGGTTCTGCATCCGCCGCTCCCAGGCGGGATCCGGCTGACTGGCGGCTGCATTGTTGTAATAATCCTTCCACTGCTTATCCGTGGGATAAACAGGCTCCGCCAGGGCGGCGGCGCGGGCCGCGGGCTTGCGGAATGCTCCGCTGTCCCGGCTGAAAAGGGCGATGCCGCCGATGATCAGGCCGACGGCCAGCAGTGCGCAGGCGGCCAGGATCGCCGCGGTTTTTTTCTTTGCGGCCCGCCGCAGCGGAGCCGGATCTTCCAGGATCAGCTCATCATCCAGTTCGGTGACGGCTTCCATTATTTTTTCGCTTTTCATAGTATCCACTCCTTTTCCTTCAGATAAGCGGCCAGCTTCCGGCGCGTGCGGGAGAGGATCATCCCCACCCGGGCCTGACTGCTGCCGGTCTGCGCCGCGATCTCCGCGACCGTGTCCAGATACCAGTAGCGGCGGATGAAAATCAGGCGGGCCGGTTCTTTCAGGGCTTTCACAAATTCGGACACCGCTCCGGCGAGCGCTTTGCTTTCCCAGATCTCCTCCGGGGTCCTGTCGTCCCGCAGGCAGCCCTCCAGTTCCTCCAGGGCCGGCGCCATCTCACTGCCGCCTCGCTTTTCGGCCGTTTCGCGGCGATAACGGTCAATGGCGCGCCGCCGCACGATGCGGCCCAGAAAGGATATCAGGTGCTCCGGCCTGTGCGGCGGGATGGCATTCCAGGCGTCCAGCAGCGCATCGTTCACCGTCTCTTCCGCGTCCTCGCGGGACGCCAGGATCCGCTGGGCCAGGTGCAGCAGCAGCCCGCCGTATTTTTCCTGCACGGCTTTCAGTGCTTCTTCATTTCTGTCCCAGAACAGGACAATGATCTCCCGATCGTCCATAAAGACCTCCGGT
>CADBQE010000211.1 GCA_902796695.1 uncultured Lachnospiraceae bacterium | reverse complement strand
GACTGCCGCGAAGAGAGCCGCGCCGCGGTCTACGCAGGCATGCGGAACGGTGACCTGCTGCAGACGTCCATGATCAACCGTTTTGAATATGAAGAGTTTTTCCGCAGCCTGCTGTCCGGCGGGAAAAACGTGATCTTCCTCGACATGTCGCAGAAAATGTCTTCCTCTTACGCGAATTCGCAGGAAGCTGCGGCGCAGATGCGGAAGGAATTTCCCGAACAGACGCTGTACGTGATGGACACCCGCTGCATTTCCGGCGGGCTGGGCACGCTGGTCGTGCACATGACGGCGCTGATGGAGGCCGGCAGGTCCTTTGAGGAAGTCATCGCGTGGGGCGAAGCGCATAAACTGAAGATCGCCCACCGCTTCACGGTCGACGATCTGAAATACCTAAAGCGCGGCGGGCGCGTTTCCAATGCCTCCGCGCTGGTCGGCTCGCTGCTCAACATCAAGCCCGTGCTCTACGTTCCGGACGGCGGCACGCTCGACGTCGTCAAAAAAGCCCGCGGCCGTAAATCCGCGCTGCGTGCGATCCGCGACGGGATCCTGCACGACCTCTCCCTCATCGATCCGACCGGCACCGACATCCACATCCTCCACGCCGACTGCCGCGAGGACGCGGAATGGGTCCGCGACGAAGTGAAAGCCGCTTACCCGCAGATCGGCCCCGTCACCATCACCCAGCTCGGCGTCGTCATCGGTGCCCACTGCGGTCCCGGCCTGCTGACCGTCTTCTATCTCTGCGCCGGAAGAGTTCCCGAATAAAAAGGACCGCGTTTTAGGAAACGGATGAAATCCCGCCCCTCCAGCGGGATTTTTTTCGGGTCGCCGGTCAGCAGGAACACGTCCCGGCCGGTCAGCTCGTCGCCGATCTTGTAAAAGCAGAGCTTCCCTTCGCTGCCCGTATAGAACGGTGCGGAAGCCCGGGTGAACGTCGCGCCCAGTCCGGCTTCCGCCAGATAATAGGCGGTCATCAGCTGGTCCAGCTCCATGGTGATGTGCGGCGTGAATCCAGCCCGGCGGCACAGCTCCAGGCCTCTGTCGCGCAGATCGTTGCCGCTTTTGAGGAAGAGGAAATCCACGTCCGCAAACAGCGTGAGCGGAACGGCGGGGACGGCGGGATCGGCGGAAAAATCCGTCTGCAGCTGCCGGGGAGACAAAGCCCGGTCCTCCAGCCCGCGGTTGACCGGATGATCCGCGGGAACGGCCAGGATGATCGTCTCGCGTCCCAGGACTTCCGCCGCGTAGTCTTCCGTCAGCCCGGTCTGGACCGTAATGCCCAGATCCGCGGTCCCGCTGGCCAGCAGCGCTTTCAGGTCCTGGTCGTTGCTCTCGATCAGGCGGATGTGGAAATCGGGACGTTCCGCCGCGAACGCCCTCACCAGCGGCGGCAGGCTGTGGGTGCAGAAGAAGCTGGGAGCGGCGACCGTCAGGTCCGCGGCCTTATTCCGGCGGAACATATCGCAGCTGCGCAGGAAATCCCGGTAGCTCTCCCCCAGTTTCTTCATCTGCGGCAGCAGCAGTTCTCCGGCGGGGGTGACGGACAGCGGATGCGTCCGGCGGTCGAACAGTTCCACGCCCAGCCTGCTTTCGGCCCGCTTGATCATTTTGCTGAACTGGGGCTGGGAAATATAGCAGCGCTCCGCCGCGCGGGAAACGTTGCGTTCCTCCGCCAGGGTCAGAATGTATTCGATATCGCGTATTTCGATCAGGTCCATGAGTCCCTCCTGTATTTCTGCAGGGATGGCGGAAACCGGCGTTTTCTCTCTTCTCTCCGGCTCCGCAATTATTCGTTCCGGGAATAATTATATCTCTTATTGCCTATGGACGCAAGGCCGATTCCGCGCTATGATGTGGCCGAAAACAAAAATCCACCAGTTACGGAGAGGAGATATCACAATGACGATCCAGGAAAAGTTTGACAGATTAGGCGTTGACAACGCGCCCGGCCAGGAAGCGCTGCAGAAAGAGGAAGATCTGGAATTAAGAGGGGAATTTCTCCCCGGCCCCGCCGTTGATTTTTCGCACGGCGACGTGGATGCGCACGTTCCCACCCCGGGCAGCTTCGAAGCCTTTGCCGAGGGCGTGAAGGAAGGCGCTCCGATGGCCTACACCCCTTACCGCGGACGCAAAACGATCCTGGAGCAGGTCGCGGCCGATCTGTCCGCCTTCACCGGCGCCTCGATCGATCCCGCCAAAAATATCATTCTGACCCCCGGCACGCAGGGCGCGCTGTTCCTGGCCATGGGGTCCAACATCCTGCCCGGCGACAAAGTTGCCATCGTGGAGCCCGACTACTTCGCCAACCGCAAGATGGTGGAGTTCTTCCACGGCGAAATGGTTCCCATTCAGATGAACTACCGCGATAATCGGGAAGATGCCGGTCTGGACCTGGCCGCGCTGGAAGAAGCCTTCAAG
This sequence comes from uncultured Lachnospiraceae bacterium, assembly GCA_902796695.1. Taxonomy (GTDB): domain Bacteria; phylum Bacillota; class Clostridia; order Lachnospirales; family Lachnospiraceae; genus UBA6987. The sequence continues at coordinate 546 of CADBQE010000211.1, read as the reverse complement.
GGCGGCGTAAAGCTGTTCCTCTTCTCCAACCCGAACAACCCCGTGGGCTGCATTTATTCCTTCCGCGAGATCACGGAGATCGCAAAGCTGGCAAAGAAGTATAACGTGACCCTGATCGTGGACGAACTGTATACCCGCCAGATCTATCCGGGCAAGGCCTATACCCACCTGTGCGGACAGCCGGAGATCCCGGACAACCTGATCACCATCATCGGCCCGTCCAAGACCGAATCCTTAAGCGGCTACCGCCTGGGCGTGGCCTTCGGCACCGAAGAGATCATCGACCGCATGGAGAAGCTGCAGGCGATCATGGCGCTGCGCTGCAGCGGCTACAACCAGGCGGTTTTCAAGACCTGGTTCCATGAGCCGGAAGGCTTTATGAAGAAGCGCGTAGCGGCCCATCAAGCGATCCGCGATGCCATTCTGGACGAGATCAAAGACATTCCCGGCGTGAGCGCACGTCCGACCGAAGGCGGCAGCTACCTGTTCATCGAACTGCCCGAGCTGGAGGTCTCCCTGCACCAGTTCATCCGTATCGCCCGCAAG
>CADBQE010000210.1 GCA_902796695.1 uncultured Lachnospiraceae bacterium | reverse complement strand
GCACTTCATAAGGTTCCTCCTATGTTTTTGTAATGTTGTCACCGATAACTATTCTTTAATATCATCATAACAGAATAAAGATAGCTGTCAAGCAGGGCGGCCCATATAATTATATTATAAGAGCCGGGACAATATAAAAGGGTGCGGTCCCTGCCGCACCCTTAATTCGTTTGTTCTTATTCGTCGTCCTGCTCCGCAGCCCGTTCGGCGATCTCCTTGTCCTGGACCTCCTGGGGGGCCTGCTCATAACGGCTGAACTCATAGGTAAAGCTGCCGATACCGCCGGTCATGGACCGCAGATCCGTATTGTAGCCGTAGAGCTCCGCCATGGGGCAATCCGCTTCAATGATCTGGTTCCCCTTATGGTCCGGATTCATACCCAGCACCCGGCCCCGGCGCTTGTTCATATCGCCCATCACATCACCGGTGAACTTATCCGGCACCGTGACCTTAACGGAAGCAATGGGCTCCAAAAGCACGGGACGGGAAGCCTTATCCGCAAAGCAGTTCTTCACCGCCAAATGGGTGGCCAGCTTGAAAGCCATTTCCGAAGAGTCCACTGCGTGATAGGAACCGAATACCAGTGTTGCCTTCAGACCCACGATGGGATATCCGGCCAGAGGGCCCTTCTGAACCATTTCCTGAATACCCTTTTCCACAGCGGGGAAGTAGTTCTTCGGCACGACGCCGCCCACGATCTTCTCTTCGAAGACGTAAGGGGTATCCAGATCGCCGCTCGGCTCGAATTCGATCACAACGTCGCCGTACTGACCGTGGCCGCCGGACTGCTTCTTGTGCTTGCCCTGGACCTTGACGGAGCCGCGGATCGTCTCGCGGTAGGCCACCTTCGGCTTGTACAGTTCGGCCTTCACTTTATAGCGTGCTTCCAGCTTGCTCATGACGACTTCCAGCTGCTGGTCGCCGATGCCGTAGATCAGGAGCTGACGGTTTTCCTTGTCGTTGACGGTCTTTAAGGTCAGATCCTCTTCCATCAGTTTGCCGAGGGAGGTTGCGATCTTGTCTTCATCGCCCTTGTTCACGCCGCGGTACGCCTGATAGGTGTAGGGTTTGGAGATCTCCGGCAGCGGGTAGGCAATGGGTTCGGCCTTGGAAGCGAGGCTGTCGCCGGTGGCGGCGGACATCATCTTGGCGATGGCGCCGATGTCGCCGGCATGCAGTTCCGGCACTTCGATGGCTTCCTTGCCGCGCATCAGGTACAGGCGGGAAACTTTTTCTTCGGTCTCTTTCTGCACGTTGTAAAGAACGGTATCCGCCTTCAGCACGCCGGAGCAGACCTTGATGTAGGAATATTTGCCCAGGAAGGGATCGATCAGGGTCTTGAAGACTTTGGCGGTCGGAGCCTTGGATTCGTCGTAATCCGCTTCAAACACTTCGTCCGTCCTGGTATTGGTGCCGCTGATCTTCCGCATGGTGGGATCAGGGAAGTATTTGTCGATGTCATGCAGCAGGATGCGCACGCCGTAGCCGTTTAAGCCGGAGCCCATGATGACGGGGACCAGATCGCCGGAGGATACGCTGCTGTTTAAGGCATTGGAGATCTCTTCGGGGGTGAATTCGTCGCCTTCGAAGTAGCGTTCCATGAGTTCTTCGTCGGTCTCCGCGACGGCTTCCATCAGCTGGCCGTGGGTCTCGTCCAGCATGTCCTTCACGTCGGCGGGGATGTCGCATTCGGTGTATTCGCCCTTGTTGCCGGTGAATTTGCGGGCGCTCATCTTGGGCACGTTCACAAAGCCGGCGAACTTTTCGTTCTCGCGGATCGGAACCTGGAAAGGAGCCACGCGGTTGCCGAAGGCTTCCTTCAGATCGGCGCAGACGCGGGAGTAGTTGGCATTTTCATCGTCCATGTTGGTGACGAAGAACAGGCGGGGAATGCCGGCCTGCTCGCAGAGCTGCCAGGCTTTGTGCACGCCGACCTGCACGCCGGCCTTGCCGTTTACCACGATGACGGCGGCATCGGCGGCACTCACGGCTTCTTCCGCTTCTCCTACGAAGTCGAAGTAGCCGGGCGTATCCAGGAAGTTGATCTTCTTGCCTTCCCATTCGATCGGGATGATGGTGGTGCTGATCGAGAACGTGCGCTTCTGTTCTTCCTTATCAAAGTCCGAAATAGTGGTGCCGTCCGTGACTTTGCCCATACGGGAAATGACACCGGTAACATAGGCGGCAGCTTCCATCAGAGTGGTCTTGCCGGCTCCCCCGTGCCCCAGCACGGCTACGTTGCGGATGTCCTTGCTTGCATACACTTTCATAGAAATGATTCCTCCTCATATGATAGACGTTCTTCACGCATAGTGCGGTTCGCCAACTAAGTATTTTACAGTATGGTGCGGGAAATGTAAAGCAGTATTTTTGCAGGAGCCGCAAAGGAATCCGTGCTCTTTCCCCGGCGTTCCGCTATATGTTCTCCAGATACTCGATATATTCGTTTTCCAGCCGTCCGCTGTTCAGGGCGGCGTCCAGCTGCGCCAGCATGGCGGCTTTGTCGCGGTTCATGGTCCCCTTCAGCTGCACATAGTTGGAAATATGGTTCGAGCGCAGGATGCTGCCTTCGCTGTCCAGGGCCGCCACCAGCATCCGCATCTCTTCCACGATCTGCTTCGGGGTCAGGCGGTGAAACAGGCCTTTTTCCATATCCGCGGTCATTTTGGTGCCGCGCCGCAGGGTCAGCGTCATGAGGCCGATGTATTCGGGATTGATACGGGACAGCGCGCGGGCGGACTCCACGGCATTTTCCTCCATGCCCTCCTGCCCGTCCAGGCCCGTGATCTGGGTGACGGAGAGGCGGATGCCGGCGGCCTTTGCCTTGAGGCAGCCTTCCACCGTTTCTTCCACCGTGACGCCCTTGTTGATCTTCTTCAGGATGCGTTCGCTGCCGGATTCCAGGCCAAGGTAGATCATATCCAGGCCGGCCTGCCGCAGTTTTTGCAGTTCTTCCGGGGTCTTGAGCAGCAGATCGCGGGCCGAGGCATAGCTGGTAATGCGTTCGCACTCGGGGAACAGGCGCCGGATCGTGTCCAGGATCGTCAGAAGCATCTCCGTTTTGACGATCAGGGCGTCGCCGTCCGCCAGAAAGACCCGCTGCACGTAGCGGTAGGCCCGGCGGGCCATGGCGAGATCCTCCAGGATCTCCTGCAGGGAACGGATCCGGAACTGCTTTTCCAGATACATGTTGCAGAATGTGCAGGCATTGTGGCTGCAGCCGACCGTGACCTGCAGGATATAGCTGTACGCCTCGCTGGGCGGGCGGTAGATCTGTCCTTCGTAACGCATAATCGCTCCTTTATTCCGGGATGGGATAACGCGCCAGAAACTCATCTTCGGTCAGGATCGGAATGCCGAGTTTCTGCGCCGTTTTGTTCTTGGATGACTGGGAAGCCGCGTCATTATTGATGAGGGCCGTCGTTTTTGCGGAAACGGATCCGCTCACTTTGCCGCCGCGTTTTTCGATCTCGGCTTTCAGGGCGTCCCGGTTCGCGAAACGGTTCAGGGAACCGGTGACCACGAAGGTCAGCCCCGCCATGGTCTGCTCCGTTCCGTCCTCTTCGCTCTTCGGCAGGTCCAGAACGGTCAGCAGTTCATCCAGCTGCCGTCCGTTGTCCGGGTCCGAAAACCAGGCGCGCACCGCGGCCGCCGTCACGTCTCCGATGCCTTCGATCTGACAGAGCTCCTCCTCCGGGGCCCGGCGCAGCGCTTCGATATCGCCGTGAAAATAGCGGCTCAGCAGGCGGGCGGTCGCCGGCCCCACGCCGTTTATGCCCAGGGCGGCCAGCAGGCGGGGCAGCGTGGTATGGCGGGCCTTTTCCGCGGCCTTTACCAGGTTCTGCCAGCTTTTTTCGCCGAAGCCTTCCCGGTTTACGATCTCATCCCGGTGGTGATCCAGCCGGAACAGATCCGCATAGGTTTTTATGATCCCCGCGCTTAGGAACTCCTCCAGCGTGGCTTCCGAGAGGCCTTCGATATTGATGGCCTGGCGGCTGGTGAACAGTTCGAAGCTTTTCTGCTGCTTGGCGGGGCAGGCCGGATTCGGGCAGCAGACCGTCCGGACGGCGCCCGATTCCCGGATCTCGGTCGGGGCTCCGCATACCGGGCAGTGCTCCGGTGCGCGGCAGCCGGCGGAGCGGGTAAAGTTCTCCCCGATCTGCGGAATGATCATATTGGCTTTGTAAACGCTGATCTCATCGCCTTCGCCCAGGGCCAGCGATTCCACCAGGGAAAGATTGTGCACGCCCGCGCGGGATACGGTGGTGCCTTCCAGCTCCACCGGTTCAAAAACCGCGACCGGGTTGATCAGGCCGGTGCGGGACGCGCTCCATTCGATCCGGAGCAGATGCGTGCGGGCGGTTTCGTCCTCCCATTTGAAGGCAATGGAATCACGCGGATATTTGGCCGTCGTGCCCAGACTTCTGCCGTAGGCGATATCGTCCATCAGCAGGACCAGGCCGTCCGAAGGGATGGGGTTTTCGGCGATCTCGCTCTTAAAGGCGCTAACGCCCGCGGGAAGCTCTTCCCGGGTCAGGCTCCGGAAGAATACGGTCTCAAAGCCTTCCTCCTGCAGCCAGGTCAGTTCTTCGCTGTGCTTTTGAAAAGTCTTTCCCTCGGCCTCCACCAGCGAAAAGGCATAAAAGCGGACCCGTCTTTCCGCCGTCACCTGACTGTTTAGCTGCAGGACCGAACCGGAGCAGAGGTTGCGCGGGTTCTTGTACTGCGCGTCGCTTTCGGGCAGCAGGCGGTTGATCTCTTCGAAGTCCGGGTAGGTGATGACGGCTTCGCCGCGCAGGACCAGACGGCCGCGGAAGGCGATCTGCCGGGGGATGTTCCGGAAGGCGGCGGCGTTCGCGGTCACGATGGCGCCGATGCGGCCGTCGCCGCGGGTAACGGCCTCCAGAAGGCTGCCGTCCTCATAGGTCAGCACGACGGTCAGGCCGTCCATTTTCCAGGACAGAAGCCCCGTCTGATCCCCCAGAAAGCTCTGCAGTTCCTCGACGGATTTGGTCTTGTTCTGCGAAAGCATCGGGACCGGATGCTCCTTTTTCGGAAGCGCCGTTACCGTCTCATATCCGACTTTCTGCGTCGGACTGCCGCTTAATACGACGCCGGTCTCCCGCTCCAGCCGGAGCAGTTCGTCATACAGGGCGTCATATTCGCGGTTGCTCATGAGTTCCCGGCTTTCCTGATAATAGGCCCGGGCGGCCTCGGTCAGGACCGGGATCAGTTCCTTCATGCGCTGCAGTTGCTGCGGTTTCATGGCTTCATCCCCAGCGCGTCCAGAAGGTCTTCGTATTCCTGTCCCACGATCTCGCGGTATTCTCCCAGCTGCAGGTCCTGCAGCGTGATATTCATGATGCGGATGCGGCGCAGCTGCGTCACTTTATACCCCAGCGCCTCGCACATGCGGCGGATCTGGCGGTTAAGCCCCTGGGTCAGGATGATGCGGAAGCGGCTGCGGCTCACTTTCGTGACCTGGCAGGGGCGGGTCACGGTGCTTCCGATGCGCACGCCGGCCCGCATCTGCTCCACGAATTCGGCCGTCACGGCCTTGTCTACCGTGACCAGGTATTCTTTTTCATGGCGGCCGCGGGCATGGGCGATCTTATCGGCCAGTTCGCCCTGATTGGTCATCAGGATCAGGCCTTCGGAGTCCTTGTCCAGACGGCCGATCGGATAGATCCGTTCCGGATAGCCCACAAACGTCACGATGTTGGCGGGCTCATCCTTGGCCGTTGTGGTGACCACACCGACCGGTTTATTGACCGCGATCAGCACCGGGCGGTCTTTTTTCTTTACGGCTTTGCCGTCCACGCAGACGGCCGAGCCGGGGAAGATCTGCTGCCCCAGTTCCGCTTTCAGGCCGTCTACGGTAACGCGGCCTTCTTCGATCAGGCGGTCGGCCTGGCGGCGGGAGCAGAACCCCGCGTCGCTTAAATACTTGTTGAGTCGGATGCTTTCGTTCATCTGGCGTCCTCTTTCTCCGCCTCCCGGCGGTCGTTGTTTTTCGGCGTGTTGTTTATTGTAGCATCAGGCCCCGCGGTGTGCAAGGGGCTTGAGCATGTGCCGCAGTTCCGCGCCTTTGGCCACGTTGCCGATCACTTTCATCTGGCCGTTCATGAACAGCCTGTCCGCGGAAATGCTTCCATCCGTCATCCCCATCAGATTGTCGAAGCTGCAGGCGATCCAGGCGTCGGCGTCATGATAGTCGCAGGGAACGGCCAGCAGGCCGTGCTTCGTGAATTCCAGATAGAAGAAGCCCGCGCCGCGGCCGGTGATCTGGATCTGGATCACACGGCGGTAGTCCTCCGGCAGTTCCGCGCCGTGCCGGTTCAGATACTCCGCATACAGGTTTTCATAGACCGGCTTCAGCGCCGCGAACGCTTCTTCAAAGGACAGACCGCCGGCGGCCGGGTCCGTATCGGCGATATCGCTGTACATCCGCTGATAGCGTCCGGCACTCTTATCCCAGGAGAAATCCTTCTTCATGCAGCGCTTCCGCAGGAGGCGGAAGGTTTCTGCGTCACCGAAATACAGCTTGACCGCGGCCAGGACCGCCTGGTACAGCGCTTTCCCGGAATAGTTCACGAAGGAGAAGCCGTCGCCGATCCCGTCAAAATCGCTGTAGGGGCGTACGGAATCCTTCAGGCCTCCGGTCTCGTGCACGATCGGAACCGTTCCGTAGCGCATGGCCATCATCTGGGAAAGGCCGCAGGGTTCAAAGCGCGAAGGCATCAGATACATGTCCGCGCCGGCAAAGATCTCGCTGGCCGTCCTTTCGTTGAAGTCCGTGGAAAAGCCCAGCTGGCCGGGCCACTGCGTCCGGGCCCAGTTGAAATACTCCACATATTCGCGGTCTCCCTGTCCGAAGATGATCAGCTGGATGCCCATCTTCATCAGTTCGGGCAGGATCTCCCGGATCAGATCGATCCCCTTCTGCTCCACGAGCCGCGCCACCGAACATAACAGCGGCCACTCCGCCTCGCGGTCCAGTCCGAATCTGTCCTGGATATAGGCCTTGCAGCGGGCTTTCCCCGAAAGATCTTCCGCCGTGAAGCGGTACGGGATCTGAGGATCCAGCGCGGGATCGTAATGGTCCATGTCGATGCCGTTTAAGATCCCGTATGTTTTCCGTTCCACCATGGACATGACCTGCTGCAGTCCCATGCCGAAGTCCGGATGATGCAGCTCGCGCGCGTAGGTTTCGGATACGGTCGAGACCGCATCCGCCATCAGAATGGCCCCCTTCATCAGATTAATGTCATGCCGGCCTTCGTATTCGTATCCCAGGCCGCCCTGGTACCAGCCGCCGGGCAGCGCAAAAGTGCGTTCCAGTTCCGCGGCGCCGAACTGGCCCTGGTAGGCGATGTTATGGATCGTATACACGGATTTAATGCCCTGCAGGTCCCGGCGCCAGGCCTGGTCGTTCTTCAGGTACAGGACCGCCGCAGCGCTCTCCCAGTCATTGCAGTGCAGGATATCCGGCCGGAAATCGTAATACGGAAGCAGGTCGATCACGGCCCGGCAGAAGAAGGCAAAGCGGCGGCCGTCGTCTCCGTAGCCGTACAGGTTCGGGCGGTCGAAGAAATCATCGTATTCGACAAACCAGACCGTGACGCCGTCCCGCTCCCCGCGGTAAAGGCCGCAGGTCGTTTTCCAGTCCCCCAGCTGAACGGCCGGGGACGCGGCATAGGTCAGCTCCCCCGCAAAGCGTTCTTTCACGCAGCGGTACAGGGGCGTGACGACTGCGATCTCCTCTCCTGCCTTCCGCAGGGCGGGCGGCAGCGAGAACGCCACGTCGGCCAGGCCGCCGGATTTGCTGAAGGGGGCGCATTCACTGGTTACAAACAGAATTTTCATGACAGCTGTCCTCTGATGGATAAAGATTCTTTTTTCCGGGTCTCCTATTCTCCCATTTGACATATTATTATATCTCAAACTTCCCGGTTTGCACAGAGTTCTTTTTCCGGTATCCGCAAGAAAAAGCCCCGCGGGCTTTCGGCCTGCGGGGCGGAGGAGAAACCGGAGCGGGATTACGGGATCTCAGTCGTGTACACGGCGGCCGAACCGCTCTCCTGCAGTTTCCAGAAGCACAGATCCGCGGCTGCGGTTCTGTCCATCATAAAGTACTGTCCGGAGGAGAAGGACAGATGCGTCAGTTTTCTGCCGGCGGTGTTGACCGCGTCCGCGGCGCCGTTCTCCGCTGTCAGCGTCCAGCGGCAGTAGGCCGCCGCATTGGTCTTATAGCTGTAGAGATAGCCGCCCTTGCTGGCCAGATAGCTGCCGGTCCCGTCGTTCCGGATCACCAGTTTTCCGTCGGCCGATGTGACCCGGAAGACATAAGCGCTGTCGGCGTGATCCAGTACGAAATCTTCCAGCGTCATGCCGGTGTCCGCAAAGGAAACGGCTCCG
>CADBQE010000209.1 GCA_902796695.1 uncultured Lachnospiraceae bacterium | reverse complement strand
TATTGTACGGCCCGAAGGGCACTGTTATAACTGATTTGGCATAATATCTTTCCTGATTCGCTCTTTTCTTCCCGCCCCCTTTCCCGTTATAATACAGGCACAAGCTGATAATCCAGAGGAGGCCTGACTATGAAACACTTTACTGCCGGCGCACTGAACGAATACTGCCGCAAAGTCATGGAAGCAAAAGGAATCGATCCGGAATGTGCCGCGGCCGTGGCCGATATGCTGATCGACGCGGACCTGACAGGGGTCAGCACGCACGGCGTCAGCCGCCTTTCGATCTATATGGAACGCGTGGAGAAGGGGCTGGTCGCGAAGGGCAACGAGATCAGGGTGCTGAAGGAGAGCCCTTCGGCGCTGGCCATTGACGGGGGTAATACCCTGGGCGCCATGAGCGCGAGTTTTGCGATGGAGCGCTGCATCGAGAAGGCGCGGGAGACCGGCGCCTGCTTTGCGACCGTGAAGAATTCCAACCATTTCGGCGCGGCGGCGTTTTATACCAAGAAGGCCGCGGCGGCCGGCATGATCGGCTTTTGCTGCACCAACCTGACGGCGAAGATCGCGCCGTTCGGCAGCTCCGAGCCGTTCATGGGCACGGACCCCGTGTGTGTGGCGGTTCCTTCGGAAGGCATGCCCGTGGTCCTGGATATGGCGCCGTCCGTGGTGGCGCTGGGCAAGCTGATCCTGGCGCAGAAGCTGGGACAGTCGATCCCGGAAGGCTGGGCGCTGGATAAGGACGGCAGGCCGACCACGGATCCCGCGGAGGGACGCAAAGGCTCGCTGGTTCCGATCGGCGGCCCCAAGGGCAGCGGCATTGCCATGATCGTGGAGCTGCTGGCCGGTGTGCTTTCCGGCGCGGGCACGGCCACGCATCTGCATGACCTGTATGAATTCGACGCGCCGCAGGGCGTAGGCCACTTCATGGGCGCGATCGACATCTCGCACTTTATCGACGTCGACGTCTTCCGCAGCGGAGTTTCCGCCACGTCCGCCGAAGTCAAGGGCTTAAAGAAGGCGACGGGATTTAACGAGATCCTGATGCCCGGCGAGCGGGAACTGCGCTTTGCCGCGGAACGGGCGGAAAAAGGCCTGGATATCCCGGATGAAGTCTGCGACGAACTGGCGGCCCTGGGGGCACCGTACGGACTGGAACTGAAGGAGGCATAAAAAATGGCAAAGATCGTAGTGACGGAACAGATTGATCCGAGCGGGATCCGGCTGCTGAAGGAAGCCGGTCATGAGGTAATAGAGCTGGGTCTGGGCGGCGGCATCGAGATCACGCCGGAACAGGTGGGCGATGCGGAGATCCTGCTGGTGCGCATCGCGGAAGTGACCCGCGGCCTGATGAAGGCCTGCCCCGGCCTGAAGCTGGTGTCCAAGCACGGCGTGGGAACGGACAACATCGATATGGACGCGGCGAAGGAGTACGGCGTTGCCGTGACCATCGCGCCCGGTGCCAACAGCCTTTCCGTGGCGGAGCACGCGTTTGCGATGCTGATGACGCTGGCGAAGAATCTGCCCATCGTCTGCAGCAAATACCGTGAGATCGGATTCGCGGCCAAGAACTGCGCGCCCGGTATTGAGATCACCGGCAAGACGCTCGGCATTATCGGCTGCGGCCGCATCGGGAGCAGGATCGCCAAAATGGCGCACGGCGGCTTCGATATGAAGGTGCTGGCCTATGATCCCTATATCACCGAGGCTCCCGAGGGCGTGGAACTGGTCAGCGACCGCGACCGGGTCTTTAAGGAATCCGACTTTGTGACGCTGCATCCGGTGCTGAATAAAGAGACTCAGGGCAGTGTGGGCGCCCGGGAATTCGCTCTCATGAAGCAGGGTGCGCTCTTCATCAACTGCGGACGCGGCCCGCTGATCGATGAGCAGGCGCTGATCGACGCGCTGGAAAGCGGCCATATCGGCGGAGCCGGCCTGGATGTGACGGCTGTGGAGCCCTGCCCGCCCGAAAACCCGCTGTTCGGCATGCCCAACGTGCTGCTGACGCCTCATTACGCGCCGGCCACCCGGGAAGCGGCCGTTGCGACCTCCAGTCTGGCGGCGCAGAACGTGCTGGATTTCCTGGCCGGGAAACCCATCGAGGGCCGGGTATTATAATATAAACGGATGATCTTTCTGAAAGCGCTGCTTCGGCAGCGCTTTTTTTATGAAATTTCCCACACATTCTTGCCATTCTTTATTAAGTGTGGTATAACGATGCCGTAATATTGTACATGTTGTGAGTGTTTGAAGCTCCTAATATAATTTTTATAAGGATCGGCCGACAGCGAAGAGACCGAAAAGGAGTCAGTGATGCCTAAGATCCTGAAAAACTTGCGTTCCCGGCTGATGGAAGAGGCACGGGCCCAGATGGAACAGAAGGGCTATGCCGGAACAACGATCCGCTCTGTAGCGGCAGCCTGCGGTGTCGCAGCAGGAACCGTTTATAATTATTTCCCTTCCAAGGAAGTTCTGATATCATCTTACCTGAAAGAAGACTGGATCGGATGCCTGGCTTCTATCCGCGCCGACGCCGCGGGCGGGGCAGAGGCCTGTCTGCGCGCCATTCACCGGGAACTCATGTCCTTCTCCCGGAAGTACCGCGGCCTGCTCGCGGATGAGGATGTCGTCCGGATCCTGGCTTCCGAGTTCTGGCCGCGCCATCTCCATCAGCGGGAGCAGATCGCTGCTCTGCTGGAACCGTTCTTCCCGTCGGAGGACGGTTTCACGGCGCGCTTTATCGCCTCCTCCCTGATCACCTGGTCGATCGCGGAAGTACCCTTTGACCGCATCTACAGCGAAGTGAAAAAACTGCTGCCGGCTGGGTAGACAGCCGGCCGAAAGAAGAGGATCTCCACGAAAGCATGAAGATTACGATCCTTTCCGTCGGAAAAATTAAAGAAGAATACTGGAACCGGGCGTTGGAAGAATACACCAGACGCCTGGGCCGCTACTGTAAGCCGGAACTGGCGGAAGTGGACGACGAACCCACGCCGGACCGTGCTTCGGAAAAGGAAGAAGAACAGATCCGGAAACGGGAGGGCGATCGGCTGCTGGCCAGAATCCCGCGGGACGCCTATGTGATCGCGCTGGCCATCGAAGGGCGGCAGCAGGATTCGCCCGCCATGGCGCGCCGGATCGAGGCGCTGGGCCTTGCGGGGAAAAGCCATCTGTGTTTTGTGATCGGCGGTTCGCTGGGCCTTTCCCGCGGTGTGATGGAGCGGGCGGACGAAGCCTGGAGTTTTTCGCGTCTGACATTTCCCCATCAGATGATGCGGGTGATCCTGCTGGAGCAGATCTACCGCAGCTTCCGGATCATCCGGAATGAGCCGTATCACAAATAAGACCGGCCTGTATCGGCTGCAGGCCAGACAAGGAGCCGGAATGCTGCGGATCACGGAAATCAGAGTTCCCGCGGCGGCGCCCGAAACGGAACGGGCTGCGCTGGAAGCAAAACTGAAAAAAATAGGGAAAGGCCGCCTGCCGGTCTTTCGAATCGTGCGGCACGGGCTGGATGCCCGCAGGAAGCCGCAGATTTTTTCCGTCTATACGGTGGACCTGGCTCTGGGCAGCCCGGAGCGGGAGCAGGCTTTCTGCGCGAAAAACCGGGCGCTGAAAGCGTCGATCGTACAGGAAAAAGAGTATAAGATTCCGGTCCGGGACGGCGGAGCGCCGCTTCGGACGGTTGTGGTGGGCGCCGGCCCGGCCGGCTTATTCTGCGCGCTGGTCCTGGCAAGGGCCGGGATGAGCCCGATCCTGATCGAACAGGGCGCGCCGGTGGAAGAGCGGCAGCGGGACGTGGAAGCGTTCTGGCAGGGCGGCGCCTTAAAGCCCTGGTCCAACGTGCAGTTCGGCGAGGGCGGCGCCGGCACTTTTTCCGACGGCAAATTAAACAGCGGGATCCGCGACGCGGACGGCCGGATCGCCTGGATGCTGGACGCCTTCATCCGGGCGGGAGCGCCGGAAGCCATCCGGTATGAAGCGAAGCCCCATATCGGGACCGATGTGCTGCGGCGGGTGGTAAAGGGCCTTCGGGAAGAGATCCTCTCCGCCGGCGGACAGGTCCTGTTCCATACCCGCATGACGGATCTTCTGATCCGCGAAGGCCGTGTCTGCGGCATCGGGACGGAAAATGTGACGGACGGCACGGAACGGATCCTGGAGGCGGAAGCCGTGATCCTCGCGCCGGGCCACAGCGCCCGCGGCCTGTTCCGTCTGCTGGCGGAAAAAGGCGTATGGATGGAGCCGAAGCCCTTTGCCATGGGCGTCCGCATCCAGCATCCGCAGGCGCAGATCAACGCGCTGCAGTACGGGGAGGCGGCGCCGGATCATCTGCCGGCCGCCGATTATAAACTGACGGCGAAGGCCGCGGACGGCCGCGGCGTCTATTCGTTCTGCATGTGTCCCGGCGGATACGTGGTCAACGCCTCTTCGGAGGACAGACGCCTCTGTGTCAACGGCATGAGCTATGCCGCGCGGGCCGGGGAAAACGCCAACGCCGCGCTCGCCGTGCAGATCCGCCCGGAAGATACCGCGGAAGCGGGCCTGTTCGGCGGAATGGAACTGCAGGAAAAACTGGAAGCGGCCGCCTGGCGCGCCGGAAACGGCCGGATCCCGCTGCAGCTCTGGGGCGATTTCGCCGCGGGCACGGCATCCGCCGCGCTGGGAGAAGTCCGGCCTGCCTGCCGCGGTGATTGGGCCTTTGCGGACCTGCATGAAGTCCTGCCGGATTTTATCAGCCGCGCCTTGACCGACGCGATGCCGCAGTTCGCGCGGCATCTGCCCGGCTTTGACCGCCCGGACGCCCTCCTGTGCGGCGTGGAAAGCCGTACCTCCTCCCCGGTCCGCATCCGGCGGGACGAAGCCGGAGAAAGCAATATAAAAGGCCTCTTCCCCTGCGGAGAAGGCGCCGGCTACGCCGGCGGCATCACCTCCGCCGCCGTGGACGGCATCCGTACCGCAGAAGCCGTCATATTCGCTTCCGCGAAAACCCCTTCGTAGGGGCCGATCTGCGATCGGCCCGCGGGGAGAGGAAACCTCTCGGGATGGAAAACGTGACAAAGGAACCGTCCCCCTGTCACGTCTGATCTGGCGATGGGTGCATCCCCTGTTTGACGGGCCGATCTGCGATCGGCCCGCGGAATGAGGATGGTTGAGAAATCTAGGAAATCATGACAAAGGAACCGTCCCCCTGTCACACAGGAGGACGGTCGTAGGGGCCGATCTGTGATCGGCCCGCGGAATGAGGATGATTGAGAAATCTCGGAAAACGTGACAAAGGAACCATCCCCCTGTCACGTCGTAGGGGCCGATCTGTGATCGGCCCGCGGAATGAGGATGGTTGAGAAATCTCAGGAAACGTGACAAAGGAACCGTCCCCCTGTCACATAGGAGGACGGTCGTAGGGGCCGATCTGTGATCGGCCCGCGGAATGAGGATGATTGAGAAATCTCGGGAAACGTGACAAAGGAACCGTCCCCTTGTCACGTTACTGCGGTAGGTGCTGCCGGATGTAGGTGGGGACTTCGGCCGGAGAGATCTCCAGCACGTAGGCGAATTCTTCGTTCAGAAGGCGCTGGGCGTCTTTGAGGAAGCCGGTGTCGCTGGTGCGGAGCTTTTTGCCGCAGGCGGTCAGCTCCTGTTTGCGTTCGTACAGGGTTCGGATCAGGCGGATGATGTCCATCTGGTTGCCGCTGCGGAGAATGGCCTTGAAGGATTCCCGCCGCACCGGTTCGGGTTCTACCCAGGGGCACCGGACCTGCTCGCAGCTTTCCAGGATGTGGGCGATGTCTTCCCGGCTGATCAGGGGGCGAAGCCGGGCTTTTAAGTCCTCGTTGTTTTCCGGCAGGAAGATGATTTCGTTCTTCCGGAAATAAGGATGAAGCTCGTAATAGCGGCGGTAACTGCCGTCGAAATTCTTCTCGACGGTCCCCTTGACGCAGCATACGCCGTTCAGACCGTAATAGACCATGCTGCCGATATTCAACATAAGCTCCTCCTTTGCTGATGTTGCACTCAATTCGTCAACAGTATAACACAAAACTATCCGTTTTACAAGAAAAGATGTCAATATTCCGGAAATTTTTTGATTTATCGGCGCCGGGTCGGCTGCCTTGACAAAAATCACCGGACAGAGTATCCTGAAACGCAGGGAGAACAAAGAAAATGCAGGTAATCGCAGGCTCGGCCAGACGCATACAACTGAAAACACTGCCCGGGGATCACACCCGGCCCACCTCCAATCAGGTCAAGGAAACCCTGTTCAATATCCTGCAGCCGATCGTGCAGGGAAGCCGGTTCCTGGACCTGTTTGCGGGCAGCGGCGGCATTGCGATCGAGGCGTTAAGCCGCGGTGCGCGGGAGGCGGTCCTGGTAGATAATTCCAGGCAGGCCTGCGCCGTGATCCGCGACAATCTGGAACGCACGCATCTGGCCGAAAAGGCCGTGCTGCTGCAGACGGATGCGGCCGCGGCCGTGCGGCGCCTGTCCGCGCGGGAAGAACCGTTTGACATCATCTTCCTGGATCCGCCCTATGACGCGGGCCTGGAAACGACGCTGCTGCCGCTTCTGGCGGATTCGCCTCTCGTTTCCGCGGATACCCTGATCATTCTGGAGACCCGCGCGGAGCGCAGCTTCCCGGACCTTGAGGCCTTGGGCCTGGCCGTGCGGCGCGAAAAGATCTATAAAAACAACAAGCATGTATTTCTGGAACGGAAGGAGAAGACCCCATGAAAAACCCGTCCGAAAAAACAGTTCTGTACCCCGGAAGCTTTGACC
>CADBQE010000208.1 GCA_902796695.1 uncultured Lachnospiraceae bacterium | reverse complement strand
CCGTCTGCGCCGCCTTGCGCCGGACGGCCTCCCGGACGATATCGAGGCATTATACGAAACCATTCTGGAACTGAGCCGCCGCCGTCAGGAGCCCTGACCGCCGGCCCCTTTCCGTCGGAGACACCATATGGACACTTACGGCCTTCTGGGCAGAACCCTTTCCCACAGCTGCTCACCCGCCATCCACCGGATGCTGGGTGATTATTCGTATGCGCTCTGGGAGACCGATCCGGATGACCTAGGCCGTTTTCTGAAAGAAGGCTCTTTCCGGGGCTGCAACGTCACGATCCCCTATAAAAAAGCCGTCCTTCCTTATCTGGACGACCTTTCTCCGACAGCCCGCTCTCTGGGCAGCGTCAATACGATCCTGCGGCGTCCGGACGGCTCTCTGTACGGAGGCAACACGGACTACGCCGGCTTTTCCTATCTGCTGGACACGCAGGGCTTTGACCCCGCCGGCCGGAAAGTGCTGGTTCTGGGCAGCGGCGGCGCTTCCGCCACCGTGCAGGCCGTCCTGCGGGAACGCGGCGCGCGGACGGTCGTCATCTCCCGCTCCGGTCCGGACCATTACGGGAACCTGGAGCGCCATCGGGACGCGGCGGTCATCGTCAACACGACGCCCGTCGGCATGTATCCGGGCAACGGTGCGGCGCCCCTGTCCCTGCGGGATTTCCCCGCGCTGCAGGGCGTTATCGACCTGATTTACAACCCCGCGCGCACCGCCCTCCTGCTGGAAGCGGAGGCCCTGGGGATCCCGGCAAGAAACGGCCTCCCCATGCTGACCGCGCAGGCTTATTACAGCAGCCGGCTCTGGGGCCTGACCGACCGGACGCCGGACGATATCGCGCCGCTGACGGCCCGCCTCGCATTCTCGCAGCAGAACCTCATCCTCATCGGCATGCCCGGCAGCGGCAAAAGCACGGCCGCGCAGGAGCTGGGCGCGGCGCTGGGCCGTCCGGTTTATGACAGCGACCGTACCTTCGAGCAGGCAGAAGGGATCTCCCCGGAGCTGTACATCAACCGCTTCGGCGAGCCCGCCTTCCGCGAAAAAGAGACCGCCGTCCTGCGCCGCCTGGGCGCCCTCTCCGGCGCCGTCATTGCCACCGGCGGCGGCGCGGTCACCCGCCCGGAGAACTACCCCCTCCTGCACCAGAACGGCCTCCTGATCCGGCTCTGCCGCGATCCCGCGGACCTTGACATCTCCGCCAAGCCCCTCTTCCACCGCCCGGACCTGGCAGCGCTGTATGAGGAAAGGAAGGCGCTGTACGAAGCCTTCGCGGACGTAAGCGTGGAAGGGACCTGCACTCCGGAACAGATCATTGACGCAGCGAAGACGGCCATCGGCCGCCCGAATGAGGTACCCCAATGAACATCCTTGTCATCAACGGCCCCAACCTGAACCTCCTCGGCCTCCGCGAGCCCGCCATCTACGGCCGCACCACCTACACCGAGCTTCTGGCCATGATCCGCGCCTGGGCGGCGGACCTGGACCTGACCGTAGACTTCTTCCAATCCAACCACGAAGGCGCCCTCGTCGACGCCATCCAGTCCGCCTACGGCCGCTATGACGGCATCCTCATCAACCCCGCCGCCTACACCCACACCAGCATCGCCATCCCCGACGCCCTCAAGGCCGTCGGCCTCCCCGCCGTCGAAGTCCACCTCTCCGACGTCATGCACCGCGAGCCCTTCCGCCGCCTCTCCTACACCGCCCCTGCCTGTGAGATCACCTATTACGGCCTGGGACCCGAAGGCTACAAAAAAGGCCTGGAATACCTGAAGAAAAGACAAAGATGACAGGGGACGTACCTCTGTCATCTTCAGGAAGGGCGGCCGATGGCCGCCCCTACGGAGTTCCTTCAAAAACAGGGCCACCGGGAACCGTCCCCCAGTGGCCCTGTTGCCGTTATCGGTTCTGTTCCAGGTATTGGAGCGCTTCCGATGGGGTCATGGCGAGATAAGCCCCGGCGGGAGCGCCGAGTTCCTGAAAGGCGGGGGAGCCCATCGCACCGGGCAGGGCGTACAGAATGAACTCATCTGCGGAACCCAGGATCTCATTCTTTCGGGCATGGTAGGCCGCTTCATCAATGGGTTCCTCTTCCGCCAGGTATTTCGTCTCAATCTGACTGATGCTGACATATTCCGAGGTATACTCCAGAGCGATCTCCCAGTACAGGCTGCCGCTGCCCGCGTCGCGGACCATGCGGCCGATTTCCTCCGTGACGCCGCCCAGGCCGTCATACTGCTGCCTGCGATAGAAATACAGGGTGGAATCCCGGGTGAACAAGACGGTGTCCACCATGCCGGAGGCCAGGGTCTGGTCCCAGAAGAGGTTCATAATGTAGTCTCCGTTCGGCTTGCGGATCTCCCGCACGCCGGACGCATCCGCCGTGATCACGCGGAAGGACAGGATAGGGATGAATTTTTCAGGATTATAGCAGATCAGCAGCATCTCCGGCACGCCGTCCCCGGTCAGGTCATAAAAAGCCACGTTGGGGTAAGTCCCGGGCTCGGAGGAATAGATGCCCGGCTGCTCCTGAACGTCCAGGTCGTCCCGGTGAGAGCGGATATAGTCCGCGTACAGATCCGCGGCGGCAGACAGGCCCGTCCGCGCCTCTGTGGTGGACGGTTCGGTGAAAGGAACTTCTGAAACGGACTCCAGAAAGCCCCGGGCCTCTGCGGGCGTCATGGCGATGTAATCCGAAAGGTCCTCATGCACCTCTGTGTATGCGGGAACCGGTACATAGTAAGGCATGCCGTACAGGACGAACGTGTCAGCGGAGCCGAGCAGGTCCGCTTTCATGGCCTGATACGTCGCCTCGTCGATATCTTTTTCCTCCGCCTGGAACAGGATCTCCGTCCCGGCCGGGGTCCGTTTATCTTCCCAATACAGGGCGATCTCCCAGTACAGGCTGCCGGTCTCCGCCTGCAGGGTCAGGCGCCCGATCTCCTCCGACTCAAAGCTGTAATCCCGCTCCCCGCCGGCGGTCTTGCGGTAGAAGTACAGGGTCGAACCGCGGGTAAACAGGACGGTGTCCGTCATATCATGAACGAATGTCTGATCCCAGAACAGGTTCATGATTTTGTCCCCGTTGGGTTTGCGGATCTCCCGCGCGCCGCTCTCGTCGGCCGTGATGATGCGGAAGCACATGATCTGATTCGTGCTGTCCGGGTCATAGCAGATCAGGAGCATTTCCGGGATGCCGTCGCCGGTCACGTCCAGGAACGCCACGTTGCGGTAGGCGGCGCAGTCATCGTAATGAAACGAGTCGTAATGCTGCGTCATATCCAGCACGTCGCTGTGCGTCCGCAGATATTCCGCATAATGTGCGGCGACCGCGGACAACGCGCTGGGCGGCTCCGTGGCGGGCGGCTCCGTGGCGGGCGGCTCGGTCGCAGGCGCTTCCGTGGCGGGCGGTTCCGTGGCAGGCGGCTCCGTAACGGGCGGTTCCGTAACAGGCGGTTCCGTGCCAGGCGCTTCCGTTGCAGGTTCCGTGGCAGGGATCTTTGTGGGCTGCTCTGTAACAGGCACTTCCGTGATCGGCGCTTCCGTGATCGGCATCAAATACGTTTTTTCCCGCTTCTCACCGCATCCCGCCAGCAGGAAGGCCGTCAATAAGCAAAGCAATATGACCGATGCTGCTCGTTTCATACTATTTCCTTTCCCGGTGACAGGGAGCGATCCGCTGTCATCTTCTGATAATTCGGCCGCGAGGAGCCGTCCCTCAAACGGCCCTGTAAAATGACAAAACCGGGGACATCTTTCGACGTCCCCGGTCGGGCAGCGGAGGCTTACGCCTGCGCCTGCAGAGCGGTGATGGCGACTACGCCGACGATGTCTTCGGCGCTGCAGCCGCGGGACAGGTCGTTGACGGGCTTGGCCAGACCCTGGCAGATGGGGCCGTAGGCTTCGGCATTGGCAAAGCGCTGCACCAGCTTATAGCCGATGTTGCCGGCGTCCAGATCCGGGAAGACCAGGACGTTGGCCTTGCCGGCCACGGGGCTGTTCGGAGCCTTGGAGGCGCCTACCTTCGGGACGATGGCCGCATCCAGCTGCAGCTCGCCGTCGATCATGTACTGCGGATATTCGGCCTTCGCGATCTTCACGGCTTCCACGACCTTGGTGATGTCGTCGTGCTTGGCGGAGCCCATGGTGGAGTGGGACAGCAGCGCTACGCGGGGCTCTTTGCCGACCATCTTTTCAAAGGTGGCCGCGCTGGAGCCGGCGATGGTCGCCAGTTCTTCGGGATTGGGATTCTGCACCAGACCGCAGTCCGCGAATACCAGCGTGCCGTTCTCGCCGTAAGGGCAGTTGGGCACGATCATCAGGAAGAAGGAAGAAACGGTCTTCACGCCCGGAGCGGTCTTTAAGATCTGCAGGCAGGGACGCAGGGTGTCGGCCGTGGTGTGGCAGGCGCCGGAGACCATGCCGTCCGCATCGCCTACTTTGACCATCATGACGCCGTAGTAGGTGTAATCTTTCTTCAGAATGCTCAAAGCCTGTTCATAGGTCATGCCTTTGCTCTTGCGCAGTTCGGCAAACTTTTCGGCATAGGCATCGGTCCGGGGATCGGTAAAGGGATCCACCACCTCAACGCCGGACAGGTCGTAGCCGGCGCCGTAGGTCTTAATATCTTCAGCGGAGGCGATCAGCACCAGATCGGCGAAGCCTTCCTTCTTGATCATCTGGATGGCATCGTAGGTGCGCTTGTCGTTGGATTCCGGCAGAACGATCTTTTTTCTGTCGGCCGCTGCTTTGGCTTTGACTTCTTCAATAAAACTGCTCATGGGTTTGTCCTCCTCGTACGGCTTCCGGCCGTTCTCACCCCGGTCCTTGCGGCCCGGAGATATTATGCTTTTATACTGTACCAAATCTGCTTCGGAAAAACAAGATAAAGAGGGAAGTTTTCCTGTGCGGCCCCTCCGCCCGCCGCCCGATTCTTGACAGCCCCCGCCCCGGGTGATAGACTGATAACCGTTTTCGGGAGGAAGAAATGCGGTTTTTGAAAGCTCACAAACTGGTCTGCGCGGAAGTTCTGATGACGGCGGTCCTCGTCGTCTTTATCGCGCTGTGCGTCCGCGGCCGGGTGCGGGATGACGTCCCGCTTAAAGATCTGGCCGGGCCGCTCCTTTCGCAGCTTGCCGGGGCCGAAAACATGAAGGAGGCCGGCGCCGTAAAGCTCCGCTCTCTCTATGGTCTGGATGCGGGGGATTACGAGGAAGTCCTGCTGTATATCCCCGTTTCCAATATGGATGCTCAGGAGATGCTTCTGATCCGCTGCCGCTCGGAGGAGCAGGCGGATGCCGCGGCGGCCGCCATGCGCCGGCGCATCCAGGACCAGACCGGAATTTTTGAATCCTACGGAGTCGAACAGATGGCTCTGATCCGGAAAGCCGTCGTGGACGTGCAGGGCCCCTACTGCCTGTACGTGTGCGATCTGAACAGTTACGAAGCCCGCAGCGCCTTCCGGCGCCTGCTGGCCCGATAGAGGAGGGGTCGGAACGTGGTCTTCAGCAGCATTACTTTCCTGCTATATTTCCTCCCCGTCACACTGGCCGCCTATTACCTGGCGCGCTCCGTCCGGGCCCGGAATCTGGTTCTTCTGGCCGCCAGTCTCTTCTTCTATGCCTGGGGCGAGCCAGTCTATGTGATCCTGATGCTGATCAGCATCTGCGGCAACTATTTCTTCGTGCGGTTCATGGACGAAGCGCGGGAAAGCGGCCGCTCCGTCCGCGGACACCTGGTTTTTGCCGTTTTCTGGAACCTCGCGGTCCTCTTCTTTTTCAAATACGCCAATATGATGATCGGCCTGATCAACAGTCTGACCGGCCTCACGCTCACCGAACTGAAGCTGTCGCTGCCGATCGGCATCTCCTTCTATACATTCCAGGCGCTCTCCTACGTTTTTGACGTGTACCGCGGGGAAGCGCGCTGCCAGAAAAGCCTGCCCGCGTTTGCCCTGTATATTTCGATGTTCCCGCAGCTGATCGCGGGGCCGATCGTCAAATATACGGACATCGAGGAGCGGCTGGCGAAGCGTACGGTCACGCCGGCGGCTTTCGGCAAAGGCGCGGAATATTTTATTCTGGGCCTGGCCAAGAAGGTGCTGCTGGCCAACAATCTGGGCGCCCTGTTTGCGCAGATCTCCGGGACGGTGCCCGCGGAGCGCAGCTTCCTGATGGTCTGGCTCGGCGCCGCGGCCTACACGTTCCAGATCTATTTCGACTTCAGCGGCTACTCGGACATGGCAATCGGCCTCGGTCTGATGCTCGGGTTCGTGTTCGCGAAAAACTTCGACTCGCCGTACCGCTCGAAGTCCATCACGGAGTTCTGGCGGCGGTGGCATCTGTCGCTCTCCACCTGGCTCCGAGACTACCT
>CADBQE010000207.1 GCA_902796695.1 uncultured Lachnospiraceae bacterium | reverse complement strand
GTCAACAGGTTTCTGAAAAATTTTTCAGATTTTTTGGGAAGCTCAGAAGCCCTCAAAAATGACCAGGCAGCCGGCCTTTTCCAGGGCATCCGCCGTGTCCGCGTCCCGTACGGTCCAGGATACTTCCTGCACGCCGTAGAGCAGGCGGCTAAGCTTCAGTTCCGGGCAGTGGCTGCGGACGGTGTGGTCGTAGGCAACAAAATCCGGAGCCGTCAGGCCGTTGCTCAGCAGATGGGTGAGGGCCCACATGGTGGCTTTGCTGTGCCCCTTCTCCGCGCGCAGATCGCCGGAGAGCTGTCCCCGGATGATCTCCGGCCGGTTCTTCTTCAGCCACAGCAGGACGCGGGGATCAAAGCTTTCGATGCAGAAGGTCACGTCCGGGAAGCGGTCCAGCATGGCACAGGCGGATTCGGTCAGCCGGTTATGGTTGCCCGCGGCGGGTTTGAGTTCCACGATCAGCGGCGTGCGGCCGGAGAAAAGCGCCAGGACTTCTTCCAGCAGCGGAATCTTCTCGTCCGTTCCCTCCAGACGGTAGGCTTCCAGGTCTTCTTTTGTCAGGTCTTCGATCAGGACGTCCGCGCCGGCGGTCCGCTGCAGCGAGCTGTCGTGGATCACGGCCAGATTTCCGTCCTTCATCAGATGAACGTCCAGTTCCGCCCCGAAGCCTTTTTCTATGGCCGCACGGAACGCTGCCAGCGAGTTTTCCGGGGCGTCGGGCTGATGATGCAGGCCCCGGTGCGCATAGCGGATGCATTTCATGCCGTCCGGCCAGGCTCTCTTCTGCCCGCGCAGCATCAGCAGATACAGGATTCCCAGGGGGAATATGACACACAACAGCACTTTGATAAGATGTTTCACGGTTTGCTCTCCTCTTTCTCCATTTCCTTCAGAATCGCCTGCACGTCCGGGAAGACGGAGGCGGGGCGGATACCCGTCTTTTCGATGTCTTCGCGGGTGCCCTCGCCGGACAGCACGAAAGCGGTGTCTATGCCAGCATTGATGCCGCAGGCGATATCGGTATACAGCCGGTCGCCGATCAGGAGGGTCTCCTCCGGGCCGAAGCCGGTCCGTTCCATGGCCAGGCGGACCATATCCGGCTGCGGCTTTCCGATCACCCGGGGGCTGCGTCCGGTCGCGTGAAGCAGCATTTCGCACATGCTGCCGCAGTCCGGCACATAGCCGAAGGAAACCGGGCAGACCCAGTCCGGGTTCGTGGCCAGATAGTCCACGCCGCGGCCCAGCAGGAGGCAGGCGTCTTCCAGCTTTTGAAAAGTCAGTTCCCGGTCGAAGCCGGCCAGCAGCACGCTCACCGCTTCCTCCGGCCGGTCCGTGACCGCAAGGCCTTCCCGGCGCAGCTGGTCCTTCAGGGACTCGGTGCCCATCACATAGATCAGACGACCCGGATATTCGCGCTTTAAGACCCGGACCGTCGCGTCCGCGGAAGTCAGGAAATCATCCGCCTGCGCCGGGATGCCCAGGCGCTCCATTTTTGCCAGATAGCCCTCGATCCCCCGCGAAGAATTATTTGTCAGATACAGATAGCGCCCGCCCCGCGCCCGGATCCGGGAAAGGAACGCGCGGACACCGGGGAACAGCGTTTCATCCAGGTAGATCGTGCCGTCCATATCCAGCAGGAACAGTTTTTTCTTATACAGATCCATGGATCTCTCCTTACAGACTGCATTCGGTTCCGTTTTAGCACAGGCCGGCGCGATATGCAAGCAGGTCGTAAGAATCGTCTTGCAAGCGACCGCGGCGCATGGTATAGTAAGGAACAGTCTGCAGAAAGATGAGGTGGCCTATGTCCCGCGATACCGTTTCCGGACCGAATAAGATGGGAGTCATGCCGATCGGCAAACTGCTGTTTACGATGGCGCTCCCGATGACCATATCCATGATGTTTCAGGCTTTCTACAATATCGTAGACAGCTATTTTGTGGCGCAGCTGAGCCAGGATGCCATGAACGCGGTTTCGCTCGCCTTCCCGATGCAGACCCTGCTGATCGCGTTCGGGATCGGGACCGGCGTCGGCATGAGCGCGCTGATCTCCCGCTCCCTGGGGGAAGGAAAGCCGGATAAGGCCCGGGAGATTGCCGGAACCGGTCTGTTCCTGGAACTGATGATGGCGGCCATCTTCTCCATGATCGGCCTGTTCTTCTCGCGGACGTTTTTCTCCCTGCAGACCCGGAACGAAACGATCATCAGCTACGGCAGCGACTACCTGACCTTTGTCATGGGCATCTGCTTCTTCCTGTACCTGCAGGTGACGCAGGAACGGCTGCTGCAGTCTGTCGGACG
>CADBQE010000206.1 GCA_902796695.1 uncultured Lachnospiraceae bacterium | reverse complement strand
CGGTCATCAGGATATTCTTTCCGGTCAGCTCCTGCCATTTCCAGTCTTTTTTATGCCGCGCGGCCAGCTGGTTGCGGAAGCCCTGCGGAACATGCTTTAAAAGCTCAAGGATCCGCATGACGGTCCACTCGGCCATGGCCGGGCTGTAAACGCCGTCCGCGTTGTGCAGAGTGATGCCGCGCTCCCGTACCCATTCCATGGGCACGCGGTCGTAGCCGGCGCTGGTGATCTGGAGGTACCGGAGGTTCGTGAAGCCCTCGTGGGTCGTGTAGTGGAAGATGCTGTTGCAGACCGCGCCTTCGAACTGTTCCGGACGCTCCACCGGAACGCGTTCGTCCGGATGCAGGACGATCTCATGTCCCAGGGCGGCCAGTGCTTCCAGGTCCTTTTCGGTGGCTCCGAGCGAGCCGGTGACCAGTAATCTCATAATGTTCCCTTTCTGAATGCCGGGCCGCCGTATGCGGTCCGTATTTTATCCGTCCGGCGCGGTCTGCGCCTTATTCTCCGAATTCCGCCAGCACGTGCCCCTGCGCTTTCCCCAGCATGCGGAAGCCCTCCGCCCGCCGCCGGCCGGAACGCAGGCCGCAGAAGCCGGCGCGCAGTTTCAGATACGTCTGAATATCCTTCCAGGCATCGGAACCCTCCGGAAACTGGGTGCGGTGTGCGGCCAGCGCCTTTTTCTGCAGACCCGTATAGCCGAAGGTGCCCACGAAGCGATTCGGCCGCGCGGTCATGTAAAATGCGACGGCTTCGACCGGTGCCGCGGCCGCACCGTACCGCTCCATGATCTCTCCGTTATACGCAAAACACGCGATCTGAGCGGCGGCGCGCCCGACCCGCAGATGATCCGGATGCGTCTCGTTGGCCGGGGCCGGATCCGGCGCGAAGATGACCTGCGGCTGAAAGTCCGCCGTCACCGCGGCCAGTTTCTCCAGCAGTTCCCGCTCTCCATAAAACCCGCCGTCGGACAGGTCCAGGAAGCGCACGTCCTTTACGCCCAGGACGGCGGCACTTCGGACCGCTTCCCGGCGCCGCAGCATCGCCAGTTCGTCCGGTGCGATCGGCTCCGCCAGGTTCTCCACGCCGTACCGCCCGTCGGTCACGATCACGAAGCAGACAGCCTTCCCGGCCGCCGCCAGCTTCGCCGCCGCGGCGCCCGCGCCAATCTCGATATCGTCCGGATGCGGACCGACGAACAGAAAGCGTTCAAACGCCTCCGGATGCGGCGCCGGCACCGCGCATTTCAACACTTGATCCAAAGGAAACATGGGACCGCCCTTTCTGTCCGCCGACCGGGACCTGTGATGTTTGCCGCCTTCATTCTATCAGATCCGCATCTCCCGCACAAGTCCGCGCGGGCCGGAATGAGGCGGCTTTTTTCCCGCTGAAAAAAAACAACTGCAACACTTTCGGCCGGGATCGTGTATTATGGATAAAGAGAAACACACTGAAAATCTGACAAAGGAACCGTCCCCCTGTCAGAAAAAAGGAGGCATAAGATGAACTTCATGAAGAAAATGACGGCTTTGCTGCTGGCGGCGGCGATGGTGCTGGGGCTGGCCGGCTGCGGAGCGAATACGCAGACGGCGGGAACGACTCCGTCTGCGGCGGAGGGCACCACGGAAGCGTCTGCGCAGGGAAACCTTCCCAAAGTGCAGGCCGCGGATCTGCTGGAGGGATTCACTGCGCGTCCGGTGGAAGAGAGGAAGGCGGACGATGCGTTTATCAAGGCGGGGTATGATTGGGCTGCCGGGCTGTTTAAGCAGGTCTACCGGATGGAACAGAAGCAGAAGACCCTGCTGATCTCCCCGCTGTCCGTCGTGACCGCGCTGGCCATGACCGCGAACGGCGCCGGCGGGAATACGCTGAAGGAGATGGAAGAGGTCCTGGGCAGCGGTTCCCTGAGCCTGGCCGACCTGAATGCGTATCTGCACACCTATCTGAACAGCCTGCCGTCTTCGGAACGCGCGAAATTCAGTTTTGCCAACGCCATCTGGTTCTGTGACCGGCCGGACTTTCTCGTGAAGGAAGACTTCCTGCAGAAGGACGCGGATCATTTCGACGCCGCCATCCGCAAGGCACCTTTTGATGAGTCCACGGTCCGCGAGATCAACCAGTGGGTGTCGCAGCACACGGACGATATGATCCCCAAACTGCTGGAAAAACTGACTCCGGAAGACCGGATGATCCTGATCAATGCTCTGGTCTTCGATGCCAAATGGGCGGTCCCGTTTGTGGAGTCGGGCGAGGACTTCAAGCAGGCGTTTACCGGTCTGGACGGCAAAACAAAGAGCGCCAGCATGATGTTTGGCGAAGAGTACAGTTATCTGGAGGATGATCTCTGCACCGGGTTCACCAAATCCTACGAGGGCGACACGTACCGTTTCGTGGCGTTGCTCCCGAAAGATGAGAAGGATTTCGAAGGCTTTGTCGAAAGCCTGAGCGGCGAACAGCTGGCTGCGCTCTTAGGCGGCGCCGCCAATGAGCGGACCCTCATCATGCTGCCGAAATTCAGTTATGATTACGAAGTCAGCCTGCCGGAAGCGCTGCAGGCGATGGGCATGAAGGATGCCTTCAGCGGAGCACGCGCGGACTTCTCCGGGATCAGCGACACGCCGCTGGTCATCAGCGATGTCCTGCACAAGACCCACATCGACCTGGACTCCGAGGGCACCCGGGCGGCCGCGGTAACGGCCGTCATCGTGACAGAGTCCGCCATGCCGATGGACGAGCCGCATACGGTTTACCTGGACCGTCCGTTCGTCTATATGATCGTGGATACCGCGACGAATCTTCCCGTGTTCATGGGGACTGTGACCGGGATCGGGGAATAAGAACAGGAGGTAATTCATGTCCGCCTTCAGAAAAATGACCGCTTTCCTGCTGACTGCCGCGATGCTGCTGGCCTTGGCCGCCTGCGGGAACAACATGCAGCCGCCGACGGCTTCGCCCGTGCCGGCGGAGACCCCG
Organism: uncultured Lachnospiraceae bacterium; assembly: GCA_902796695.1. Classification (GTDB taxonomy): domain Bacteria; phylum Bacillota; class Clostridia; order Lachnospirales; family Lachnospiraceae; genus UBA6987. The sequence continues at coordinate 1,269 of CADBQE010000206.1, read as the reverse complement.
GCGGCGGAAGCTCCTACGCAGGGAACCCTTCCCCAAGTCCAGGCGGCTGACCTGCTGGAGGGCTATACTGCCCGCCCGGTGGAAGAAAAACAGGCGGACGAAGCCTTTATATCGGCCGGTTTTGATTGGGCGGCACAGCTTTTCCGGGAAGTCTACCGGCAGGAAACGGAGCGGAAAACGCTGCTGGTCTCCCCGCTGTCCGCGGTGACCGCGCTGGCCATGACCGCGGCCGGCGCTCAGGGCCATACGCGGCAGGAAATGGAGCAGGTGCTGGGAAGCGGCTCCGTAAGCCTGGATGATCTGAATGCGTATCTGCATACCTATCTGAACGGGCTGCCCTCATCGGAACGTGCGAAATTCAGCTTCGCCGACGCCATCTGGTTCAAAGATGAGGAAGGATTTGTCGTAAAGGAAGCGTTCCTTCAGAAAAATAGGGACTATTTTGACGCCGCCGTCCGGAAGGCGCCGTTTGACGATTCGACGCTCCGGGAGATCAATCAGTGGGTCTCGCAGCATACGGACGATATGATCCCGAAGCTGTTGGATGATCTGAACCCGGACATGCAGATGGTGCTGATCAACGCACTGGCCTTTGATGCCGCATGGGAGAGGCCTTTCAAGGAGAACGGCGACGTGCTGCGTCCCTTCACCGGATCGGACGGCCGGAAAACGGAAGTCCCCGTCATGTACGGCACCGAATTTGCCTATCTGGAGGACGACACCGCGACGGGTTTCATGAAATCCTACGCGGATGACAGCTTCCGCTTTGCGGCGCTTCTGCCGAAGGATGAAAAAGACTTCGACGGTTTTGTGAGCAGTCTGACGGGAGAAAAACTCTCGTCGCTCATCCGCGGCGTCCGGAACGAGGAGACCCTGATTATGCTTCCGAAATTCAGTACGGACTATACGGTCAGTCTGCCGGCCGTACTGCGGACGATGGGGATGAAGGACGCGTTCGATGCGTCCCGGGCGGATTTTTCCGGAATCAGCGACCGGCCTCTGTGCATCAGCGACGTGCTGCATAAGACGCATATCGACCTGGATTCCGAAGGAACCCGGGCGGCCGCGGTCACGGCGGTCATTATGGAAAAGGGAGCCGCACCCATGGATAAGAAGCCGCACGAGGTGTATCTGGACCGCCCCTTCGTCTATATGATCGTGGAGTCGGCAACCGGCCTGCCCGTGTTTATAGGGACCGTGACTTCGTTCGGGAAATGAAACAGCGGGCGCACTTCGCGGCCGGTGCCGCCGTCCCGCCATCCCGGCCTT
>CADBQE010000205.1 GCA_902796695.1 uncultured Lachnospiraceae bacterium | reverse complement strand
GGCTGCTGATCGTGACCCATGATCCGTCCGTGGCGGAGCGCTGCGACAGAACCGTTTTACTGAAGGACGGAATCGTGGCGGAGGAATAGACCCCGTCGTGAAAGAGGTCTGCGGAAGAGCCCTTCGGGGCTCTTTTCGATTGACAAGGTCTTGCCCGGCCTGCTACAATCTGCGGTATGAAAAAGATTGACCCCAAAACCGAACTGCTGCCGGAAAACCGGGAGAAACTGCTGCGCGCGGCGCCGCTGCTGACGGCCTGGTTTAAGGAAAATGCGCGGCCGCTACCGTGGCGGACAGAGCGGGATCCGTACCGGATCTGGGTGTCGGAGACCATGCTCCAGCAGACAAGGATCGAAGCGGTTCTGGGGTATTTTCCGCGGTTTCTGGAAGCATTTCCGACTCTGCGCGCGCTGGCGGAGGCACCGGAGGAGAAGGTGCTGAAGCTCTGGGAAGGCCTGGGCTATTATTCGCGGGCCCGTAACCTGCATAAGGCGGCCGCGGTCTGCCTGGAGCAATACGGCGGCGCGCTGCCGGGGACGGCGGCGGAACTGAAAAAGCTGCCCGGCGTAGGCGCTTATACCGCCGGCGCGGTGGCCTCGCTGGCTTTCGGGGAGGCGGCGCCGGCCGTGGACGGCAACGTGTTGCGGATCCTGGCCCGATTTCTGAACGACGAACGCGACGTGCTGCAGCCGGCCGTGAAGAAAGAGGCGGAAGCGCTGCTGAAAGCGGTGCTGGAACAGCAGGAGAGGCCCGGAGTTTTCAATGAAGCGCTGATGGAACTGGGCGAAGTGATCTGCCTGCCGAATGGTTCTCCCCGCTGCAGCCGGTGCCCGCTCGGCGGGATCTGCGGCGCATTGGCGGCCGGAACGGAAAAAGATCTGCCGAACCGCGGAGAAACCAGGCCGCGCCGCCTGGAAAAGAAGACCGTGCTGCTGCTGCGCTGCGGCGGCCGAACCGCGCTGGAAAAACGGCCGGACAAAGGCCTGCTGGCGGGCCTGTACGGCTTCCCGATGCTGGACGGAGAGCTGGGGCGCACGGATATCGTGCCCTGGCTGAGCAGTTACCGGATCCCGTTCCGGGACCTGAAGGAAGCGGGGCGGGCCCGTCATATCTTCACGCATGTGGAGTGGGATATGACCGCCTGGGAGGCGGAAACCGAGCGGGAACTCCCCGGGTTCGTGTATGCGGACGATGCGGAGATCCGGGAGCGGTATGCACTGCCTGCGGCGTTTAAAGCCTTCCGGGATCGGCCGCGGACCGGCGGGGAACTTGAATAACTTACGGATCAGGAGAATCATTCATGCAGGAAAAATGGATCATTTTGAATAAAAAAGGCGATTTTGACGGGATGACGCGGGAACTGTCCCTGGATCCGCTGACAGCGCGCATTCTGGCCAACCGGGACGTGCGGGATACGGAAAGTGCCCAGCTGTACCTGAAGGGGACGGCGGCCGATCTGCCGGACCCGGCGCAGCTTAGGGACGGAGAGAAGGCCGCGGAACTCATGGCCGCGGCGGTCCGGAACGGGCAGCGTATCGCGGTCGCTTCGGATTATGACGTGGACGGCATCTTCGCCGGCCAGATCCTGAAGGAAAGCCTGGAAGGGCTCGGCACATCCGTCCGCGTTTTCGCGCCGGACAGAGTAACGGAAGGCTACGGGATCAACCGCCGGATCGTGGACGACGCCGTTTCGTTCGGCGCCGGCCTGATCATCACCTGTGACAACGGGATCGCGGCGGAGGACGCGGTGCGCTATGCCAAAGATAAGGGCCTGACCGTCATTGTGACGGATCATCACGAGGTGCCGGAGAAGGACGGCGCCGCCCTGCTGCCTCCGGCCGACGCGGTGATCGACCCGAAGCGGGCGGACTGCGGCTATCCGTACGCGGGCATCTGCGGCGCGGTCGTGGCGCTGAAAGTAATGCAGCTGCTGTACCGGAAACTGGGCCGGGATGAGCGGGCCTTGCTGGAGGCCATGCTCCCGTACGCGGCCATCGCCACCGTGGCGGACCTGATGGAACTGCGGGAAGAAAACCGCATTATTGTGCGGGAAGGGCTGGCGCGCCTGCCCGGCTGCCCGAATATCGGCCTGAAGACCCTGATCCGGGAAGTGGGCCTGGCGGACAAACCCCTGACGCCTTACCATATCGGATTTGTGATCGGCCCCTGCTTCAACGCGGCCGGGCGGCTTCAGACCGCGGACCTGGCGCAGGAACTGCTGGCGGAAAAGGACGAGGCCCGCGCGGCCGGGATCGCGGCCCGCCTGACGGAACTGAACCGGAAGCGGCAGACCCTGACGGAAGAGGGCTCCGCGGC
>CADBQE010000204.1 GCA_902796695.1 uncultured Lachnospiraceae bacterium | reverse complement strand
GAACGGAGAGCCTCTGCCCGAAGGCATGCGGCTGGACGGCGGAGTCCTCTGGAACACGGGCGCGATCTGGCGTCATGTGGACGGAGAGCGCAAACTGTTTGCCACCTGTGCGACTACCAGCAATAAATACGATCCGTATACCCCGGAAATGATCAAACGGGCGGGGATCCGGGCCATTATCGGCAAGGGCGGACACGACGAAGCCTGTCTGGAGGCCATGAAGGAATACGGCTGCGTTTACCTGGCGATCTCCGGCGGCTGCTGCGCCGTCTATACGCCGAACTGCCGGATCGCGGACGAATATGAGCCGAAGAGCCCGCCTACGGATAACCAGCGCTTAAAATACGAACTGCATGAGTTCGGCCCGCTGTTCGTGTCCATGGACGCGCACGGCAACAGCCTGTTCCGGGAGCGCGCCGAGTATGCCCGCAGCCGGAAGCCGGCCATTTACGAAAAGCTGAATATCCGCTCATAAAAGAGGAACCGAGATGATCTCAAAAGAAACCATGAAGAGCGCCGTCAAGGCGCTCTGGCTCCGCTGCCTGACGCAGATCCCTCCGCAGGTGAGGGAAAAACTGCGGGAAATGGCGGAGGAAGAACCCGGCGAGCGCGGGAGAGACTGCCTGAAAATGCTGCTGGAGAGCGCGGAGACGGCGGAGAATCACCGCAGCGTGATCTGTCAGGATACGGGCCTTCCCACCTTCCTGATCCGGACGCCGCTCGATTTCCCGTATCGGGACGACCTGCGCGCGCCGTTTGAGGAAGCCTTCCGGGATTTCATGGCGGGCGAATTCCCGACCCGTTCCATGGTCGTGCATCCGCTCACGGGCGAGGACCGCGGGGACAATACCGCGGCCAACGTCCCGCTGATCCAGACCACGATCGACAACAGCCTGGATTATATGGAGATCAAGGCGATGCCCATCAGCGCCGGGCCCGCGTCCTGCGCGGATTATCAGTTCATGCCTTCTTCGGCGGGACTGGACGGCGTCAAGAAATTTGTGGCGGATACGGTGCTTAAGTCCGGCGCCAAGCCCTGCCCGCCGATCATTGTCGGCGTCGGGATCGGCGGCCCCATGGCGGAAACGGCCAGACTGGCCTTTGAGGCTGTGTGCCGGCCGGTGGGAAGCCGTCATCCGGAGGCGGATATCGCCGCCCTGGAGCAGGAACTCCTGGAGGCGTTAAACCTGAGCGGCATCGGCCCCATGGGGCTGGGCGGGAAGAATTCCGTCATGGCCGTCAACGTGGAATATTCCGGCGTCCTGCGCCCCTGGATGACGGTCGCGGTCGAGTTCAAGTGCTGGATCGGCCACCAGGCCGTCTGCCGGATCTACCGGGACGGCCGGATCGAACAGATATAGGAGGCACTATGGGACGGATCTTTCATTTATCGACCCCGCTTTCCGAAGAGGATGTGCGGCAGCTGGCGATCGACGATCAGGTCTATCTTTCCGGCGATGCCTTCTGCATGCTGTATGCGAGCCATTACACGATGCTGTTGGAGGCCCAGGAAAAGGGCGAGCCTCTGCCCATGGACCTGGCCGGGAAAGCCCTGTACAACACCGGCGTCATCTGGCGGAAAGAGAACGGCAGGAATGTGCTTTACGCGCTGGGAACGACGGCCAGCTATAAATTCAATGCGTTCGGCCCGGCCATGATCCGGCGCTTCGGCGTGCGGGCCATGATCGGGAAGGGCGGAATGGACGAAGCGACCCTGGAAGCCATGCGGGAGTGCGGCTGCGTTTTCCTGGCCATTTCCGGCGGCGCCACGGCCCTGTTTACCCCGAAAGCCGAGATCGCGGAGGAATATCTTCCGGCGGTCCCGCCGCTGGACAATCAGCGGCTCCGTTTCCGCCTGCATGAATTCGGCCCGCTGCTGGTAACGATGGACGCGCACGGCCACAGCATCTATAAAGATGCGGAAGCGCTCGGAGAAGAGCGGAAAAAGAATATTTACGCGGCTCTGCGGATACAGGGGTGAGGCATAAGTCCAAAGCCTCGGACGCAAAAAAAGGGAAACCGTTCTCAGACCGGGAACGGTTTCCTTTTATATTGCGCCGGACGGTTTCGCATGCCCGGTGTTCGGCGGAGCGGAGCGTTATCCGTCCCGCTTATTCGTTGTCGCAGAGCAGGCCGGCCAGCCCCAGATCATAGCGGCGGACGGTCGTATTGTAGCGCTCCGTCAGCACATAGCTGCCCTCGCCGCGCAGGATCTTTTCCACGCCTTCGCGCAGGACCGGGATATGGCCGGGGCCGATCTCCAGCACGCCGTGGGACGGATAAATGCGGTCGAAGCGGTCCATCATGCCTTCCAGCTTCTTTAAGCTGTTCAGGTATGCGTGAATCTCACGGTGCTGGCCGAACAGGAAGATGTTGTAGTTTTCACCCAGCACGTCGCCGCAGAAGAGCGTGCGGGCATTGATATCCAAAAGGGCCACGCTGCCCGGCGTGTGGCCGGCCAGCAGAATGACTTCCAGAGGACGGCCGCCCAGATCAAAGATCTGGCCGTCATGCAGCGGAAGAAACTCGCCCGTGCCCTTGAAGCGCTTGTAGTAATTGAAGGCTTCCGAAGGATGCATATAGAAGGTCTCGAACTCATAGTTGCTGCGCACGTGATCCAGATCCGCGTGCGTATTCAGCAGGAAAAGGGGCTTTTCCGTTACGGCCTGGGCCTGCTCGCGGGCATCCGCGGTGATCTTGCCGCTGTCCAGCAGCATGGCTTCCTTTTCGCCTTCCAGCAGGAAAAAGCGGACGTCGGGCTCTTCAAAATGCCAGGTGTTCTCGTTTAATCGTTCAAACATGGTTGGATTCCTTTCTTCCGGAACAGTCCGGTTTTTCGGGGCGGCACACGCGGGAGAGGGCCTCAGCCGCAGCCGCCGCGGTGCAGCAGTGTTTCAATATCCAGATCGTCATAGTCGCGGATCAGGTCCTGCTCACTGGGCGGAAGATCCGGGGCCATGGCGCCCACGGCGGTCAGGGTGCGGGCGGCGTTGCCGTCAAAAATCAGTTCGCGTTCCGCTTCCGTCAGAGGCGCGTTCTCAATATAGGCTTTTTCTTTGGCCATGCTGGCCCAGGGCATGTCGGTCCCGAACATGACGCGCTCCGGGCCGAACAGGTCCAGTGCGCGGTTGAAACGCTCCTGGTCCAGATGGCGCACGCACAGAGCCGTATCGGTCAGGACCGGCAGAGAGGCCGCCAGCTCCATTTCTTTATCGGTCAGGAACATGCCGCCCATGTGGGCCAGATCGACCGGCGCGCCCTGAAACAGGTCGATAATGCGGGCGATCGCTTCGGGCAGAACGGGATAGCTGTCGGTCCGGATCGAGCGCCCGCCGTGGATCGTGGTCATCATGCCCAGTTCCCCGATCCTGCGGTAAACGGGCAGGCAGCAGGGCTCATCCACATAGAATTCCTGGCGGATGGGCTGGAACTTGATCCCGCGGATCCCCAGAGAATACAAGCGGTCCACTTCCTCCACCGCGTTCGGTGCGTGCGGATGCACGGTGCCGAAGGAAATGAGTTTGCCGTCCTTCCCGTTAACGTCCAGGGCGAACTGATTGACGTGCGCCACGGAATCCGGCCGGAATGCCATATGAAGGACCACGGTCTTCCGGATGTTTTCCCGCTCGGCCAGCCGGAGCTGGCCGCTTATGGTCGCGTCGGTTTCATAGGTCCCGTAAAGATTGGTCTTGGAAAGGGCGCGGGGCGCCAGAGCGTCCGGGAAGCAGTGGACATGAACGTCGATCATTCAGATGACCCCTTCGCTGCGGAAGCGTTCGATCTCCTCCGGGCTGAAGCCGTATTCTTCCAGAACGGATTCGTTGTGTTCGCCCAGAAGAGGAGAGCAGCCGCGGACATACGGCGTGGTTTCCGACATATGGATGGCGGTGTTGGTAATGCGGACCGTTCCCAGCTCGGGATGATCCACGTCGGCATACATATTCCGGGTATCGCGGAAATGCGGGTCGTTTGCCACGTCGGCCACCGTCTGGATGGGGCCGGCCGGGATCTTGGCCTCATGCAGCATGTCCAGAAGCTCGGCGCGGGTAAAGCGGGAGGTGGCTTCGGCTACCATCGGATCCAGTATAGCACGGTTTTTGACGCGGTCCTCGACTTTTTTG
>CADBQE010000203.1 GCA_902796695.1 uncultured Lachnospiraceae bacterium | reverse complement strand
TTTCCTTTTATGTTCTGGACAGCACCAGACTGACCGGCCGTTCCTTTCTGCTTGTCACCGACGCGGAAGAAGGCGACGGCGACTGCTATATCCTGGAAGAACTGACCGGTGCGGACGACAAAGAACTGGTTTATGAAATGGTGGAAGATGACGTGCTCCTGGATCATCTCGCCAGTATCTTCGGAGAACAGACCGACGGCATTGACATTGAATACGAATAACAGGAGGAGCCTATGAGCAAACTTCGGATCATTCCCCTGGGCGGGCTTGATCAGATCGGCATGAATATTACCGCTTTCGAATACGAAGATGACATCATCGTCGTAGACTGCGGCCTGGCTTTTCCCAGCGACGATATGCTGGGGATCGACCTGGTCATTCCGGACGTGCGGTATCTGGAAGACAATATCGAACGTGTCCGTGGGTTCTTTATCACGCACGGGCACGAAGACCATATCGGCGCTCTGCCCTACGTGCTGCGGAAGATCAACGTTCCGATCTACGGCACCAAGCTGAGCATGGCCCTGATCGACGGCAAGCTGGAAGAGCTGGGCATGGAAAACATGGCCAAGCGGAAGATCGTCCGCTACGGCCAGACCGTGACCGCGGGCCGCTTCCGCGTGGAATTTATCCGCGTCAACCACAGCATCGCGGACTCCTGCGCGTTTGCCATCACCACGCCGGCCGGGACCGTGGTCCATACCGGCGACTTCAAAGTGGACTATACGCCGGTCTTCGGCGATCCCATCAACCTGGCCCGCTTCGCGGAGCTGGGCAATCAGGGCGTTCTGGCCCTGCTGTGCGATTCCACCAATGCGCTGAAGGAAGGCTTCACCCAGTCGGAGAGCAGCGTGGGCCGCACGATCCATCAGATTTTTGACGACAATGCGGAAAGCCGCATCATCGTGGCAACGTTCTCATCCAACGTGGACCGCGTGCAGCAGATCATCAACGCGGCGGTCCAGCACGGCCGGAAGGTGGCCGTGGACGGACGCAGCATGATCCGCGTGCTGGGCACGGCTTCGGAAGTCGGCTATATCGATATCCCCGAAGGGACCATGATCACGCTGGAGGAACTGGCGGATTATCCGCGCGAGAAGGTTGTCCTGATCACGACCGGCTCCCAGGGCGAAGCCATGGCCTCTCTGCCGCGCATGGCTGCCAGCATTCACCGGAAGGTGACCATTGACTCCTCGGACGTCATTATTCTGAGCTCCACGCCTATTCCCGGCAATGAAAAAGCCGTTTATAAAGTCATCAACGAACTGGAATCCCAGGGCGCCAAAGTCATTTTCCAGGACGTGCACGTATCCGGCCACGCCTGTCAGGAAGAAATGAAGCTGATCTATTCCCTGACCAAGCCCCGCTACGCGATCCCGCTGCACGGCGAATTCCGCCACCGGACCGCGCAGGCCGGCATTGCCGCCTCGCTGGGCATTCCGCGGGAAAACATCTTCCTGCTGGAAGCCGGCGATGTGCTGGAGCTGGACGAGGAGAGTGCCTGCGTGGTGGATAAAGTCCCCAGCGGACGGGTCCTGGTAGACGGGCTCGGCGTCGGCGACGTGGGCAATATCGTGCTGCGCGACCGCCAGTATCTGGCGCAGCACGGCATCATTATCCTGGTCTCCGTCTTCGAGCACGGCAGCGGCCAGCTGATCGCCGGACCGGATATCATCACGCGCGGTTTCGTATATGTGCGGGAGTCCGAAGAACTGATGGAAGAAGCCCATGAAGTGGCCTACGGCACCGTGATCCGCTGCCAGACCCAGGGCGTGACCGACTGGACGCGCATCAAGACCGAAATGAAGGAAGACCTGAGTGATTTCCTCTGGAAGCGGATGCGCCGCAGTCCGATGATCATCCCGATCATCATGGAGGTCTGATTTGACACAGAAAGCAAAGCGGGACAATTCACCGGACGACCCCCACGTGCTGGGGGTCGTGAATCATGCCGGCCATGTGCTGTTTAAAATCGCGGTGGTGGCTGTCTTTGCTTTTGCCCTGTTTTACGGCATCCGCACCGCCTATGACTTCGGATATTCCGTTTTTACGGTGCAGGCGGCGGAAGAGGCCCCGGGCCGCGACGTGGAGGTCACGGTTCTGACCGGCATGTCTTCCCGCAGCGTCGGCAGCCTTCTGGCCAACGCCGGCGTGATCCGCAACGCGACGGTTTTCTATGTGCAGTCCGTAATCTACGGCTATGATATTAAACCGGGCACCTACCGTCTGAACACCTCCCAGTCCATTGAAAGCATCCTGCTCACCCTGTCCGAAGGACCGGGCGCAGACTGAGAAAGCCTATGACTCTGCCTGAACTGCTGATCCCCGTGGGATCCCCCGAGCTTCTGCCCGTGGCCCTCGCCTTCGGCGCCGATGCGGTCTACTGCGGCAGCAGCGCCTTGAGCCTGCGCGCCAAAGCGGACAATTTTACGGACGATGCCCTTCGGGAAGCGCTCCGCCTGACCCATTCCCTGGGCCGAAAACTCTATCTGACGGTCAATATATTTGCCCATCACGGCGATCTTCCCGACGCGGAGGATCTGTTCCGCAGAATATCCGGCTGGTCCGACCGGCCGGATGCTTTTATTGTATCCGATCCAGGCATTTTCCGCCTGGCGCGCCGCCTGTGCCCCGCCGTCCCGCTGCATATCAGCACGCAGGCCAACTCCACGAATGAAGAAACGGCCGCGTTCTGGAAGGACCTGGGCGCGGAGCGCATCGTCTGCGCGCGGGAGCTGTCGTTAGAGGAGATCGCCGCCCTTGTCCGCGCCTGCCCGGACGGTCCCGGACTGGAAGTGTTTGTCCACGGGTCCATGTGCATGTCCTATTCCGGCCGCTGTCTGATCAGCAGCTTCCTGAACGGCCGGGACGCCAACCGCGGCCTGTGCACGCAGCCCTGCCGCTGGAAATACTATCTCAGCGAAGAGACCCGGCCCGGCGAATATATGCCGCTGGAAGAAACCGAACGGGGCATCTATCTGTACAATTCCCGGGACCTGTGCATGATTTCCCATCTGCCGGAGCTGCTGGCCGCCGGCGTATGCTCCCTGAAAGTCGAAGGGCGCATGAAAAACGAGCTGTATATCGCCGCGGTCACCCGCGCATACCGGATGGCGCTGGACGCGTTAGCCGAAGGAGAGGACGCCTACCGGAAAGTCCTTCCCTGGTGCGAACGGGAAGTATACCGCTGCACCACCCGCGATTACTGCACCGGCTTTTATTTCGGCCGTCCCGGTCCCGAAGCGCAGAATTTCGAAAGCAGCGCCTACCGTCAGGACGTCCGCTTCCTGGGCTGCGTGCAGCAGGACGCGCGGGGCTTTTATATCCGGCAGAAGAATAAATTCCGGGTCGGAGACCCCGTTCTGGCCGTCCGCCCCGGCGGGGAAGATGTTTCCCTGCATGTACTGGCCTTTGAAACCGAAGACGGGGTCCGCCGCGACAGCTGTCCGCACCCCGGCGAAAAACTGTACCTGATCACAGATGCCCCCCTGCGGCACAATGATATTTTAAGAGAGGACCTTCCATGAATCCGTTTTCCGTTCCCGCCGCCTATCGTCTTGTAAACGAATCCCCGCTCCGGGAGATCGGTCTGACCGGAACCGTGCTGGAACATACCGCCTCCGGCGCGCACCTGATCTGCCTTCCCACCGAGGATGACCATAAAGTCTTTTTCATCGCCTTCCGCACTCCGCCGGCGGACGATACCGGCGTGCCCCACATCCTGGAGCACAGCGTCCTGTGCGGATCCGACCGATATCCGATCAAGGACCCCTTCATGGAGCTCGGCAAAAGCTCCCTGAATACCTTTCTGAACGCCTTCACGTACCCGGACAAGACCGTCTACCCGGTGGCAAGCTGCAACGACAAGGATTTTGCCAACCTGATGGACGTGTACATGGACGCCGTCCTGCATCCGCTGATCCACCGCAACCGGAACATTTTCCTGCAGGAAGGCTGGCGCTATGAGCTGGAAGATCCGGAAGCGGACCTGAATCTGAACGGCGTCGTTTACAGTGAGATGAAGGGGGCTTTCTCCAGTTCGGAAGAATGCCTGGCCCGCTATTCCTTAAACAGCCTTTTCCCGGATACCCCCTACGGTTTCGAATCCGGCGGCGACCCGGCGGCGATCCCTTCGCTTACTTACGAAGTTTTCTGCGCTTTCCACAAAAAGCTTTATCATCCCTCCAACAGCTACATTTTCCTGTACGGCAATATGGATATGACGGAGCGCCTGACTTATCTGGACCGGGAATATCTGTCTCATTACACCCGCGCGAATATCGATTCCGCTCTCCCGACGCAGGCGCCGTTTGCCGCGCGCCGCGACTTCACCTACACCTATCCGCTGGGAGAAGACGAATCCGAAGAAGAGAAGACCTTCTATGCCATGCAGTGGGTCGTGGGCGATGTCGAAGACTCGCGGCTGTCCAATGCCTTCGACGTTCTGGAAACGGTCCTGCTGAACGCGCCGGGCGCACCGCTCAAGCAGGCACTCCTCGATGCCGGCTTCGCGAAGGACGCGGGCGGCGGCTATACCGCGGACCAGAAGCAGCCGGTCTTCAATATTACGGCCAAGGGATGCCGGGCCGGCGAAAAACAGCGGTTCCTGCAGATCATTAACAGCCGTCTGGAAGAACTGGCCTCAAACGGTCTGGATCCCCGCTCGATCCGCGCCGCGATCAGTTCCCGGGAATTCCAGCGGCGCGAAGCGGACTACGGCGGAATGTCCAAGGGCCTGATCTACGGGCTTTCCATCCTGCAGACCTGGCTGCACGGCGGCCGGGATCCTTTCCTGTACCTCCGTTTCGAAAACGACTTTTCCTATCTGCGCGATCACATTTCCGACGGCTATTTCGAAGGCCTGATCCGCCGCTATCTGCTGGACAACCCGCACTGCAGCCTCGTGGAAATGGTTCCGGAGCGCGGAAAGGACGAAAAAGACGCCGCAGCTCTGCATGAAAAACTGCAGGCCTATAAAGCTTCCCTTTCCGAAGAGCAAAAAGAAGCCCTGGTCGGCGAATGCCGGGCGCTGAAAGCCTATCAGGAAGCGGAAGATTCTCCGGAAGCCTGCGCCTGCGTGCCCAAGCTGAAGCTCTCGGATATCCCCCGCCCCGCAAGAACCGCCCGGAATCATGAAACGGCCGCGGGCCCCGCCCGCCTCATCAGCCGCTTTGACCGGACCGCCGGCATTGCCTACGTCGGCCTGTATTTCAACCTTATGAACGTGCCCCGCGAGCACCTGCCCTGGCTGGGGCTGTTAAAAGCATGCCTGACCGTCGTTTCCACCGAAAAGCGCGGCTACCGCGAGCTGTTTGACCTGATCTCCGAAACGACCGGCGGCATTTCCCTGACCACGGATTCCTTCCGGGTCCTGAACGGCGACTGGACGCCTTACTGCATGCTGTCCGTCCGGGCCCTGACCGAAAAATGGCAGGAGACTGCCGCGCTGATCAAAGAAATATGCCTTTCTTCCCGCTTTGACGACGAAAAGCGCCTGCAGGAGATCCTGGCGGAGACCCTGCTCGCCCTGAAGCAGAACTATGTGGCGGTCGGACACCGGGCGGCAGCAAGCCGTGCGGCCTCCTATTACAACGAACCCTCTCTGTTCAGCGAACTGACGGGCGGCCTGGACTTCCTGCGTTTTCTGGAAGACCTGTCGGACCATTTCGAAGAACGGAAGCAGGAGATTGCGGACACCCTGAAAGCCGCCGCAGCCGAAGTCTTCACCCGTGACGGCATGATCATCAACCTGACCTGCGAGGAGGAAACCTTCCCGCTCATGCAGCCGCTGCTGGCAGATCTGGCGGAAGCCTTCCCTTCCGACCCGGAGCGCCGTTTTTCCGTCGGAACGCCTGTGCGCAGAAACGAGGGCATCCGCACGACCGCCGCCGTCGGCTTTGTGGCGCACTGCGGCAGCTATCGGGCCGCCGGTCCGTACCGCGGCAGTCTGAAAGTCCTGCAGAACATCCTGAGCATGGATTATCTGTGGCAGCAGCTGCGCGTCCTGGGCGGCGCCTACGGCGCCATGTGCCAGTTCAGCCTGCACGGTCCTTCCTATTTCGTTTCCTACCGCGATCCGCATATCAGAAACACGGAGGAAGTTTACCGCAGGATCCCCGCGTATCTGGAGTCGCTGGACCTGCCGCAGGAGACGCTGGAAAGCTTTATCATTTCCACGATCGGCGGCATGGATTTCCCCTATTCGCCTTCCGTGCGCGGCAGCATCGACCTTTCCCTGTACCTGTCCGGGATCACGCCCGCTCTTCAGCAGCGTGAACGGGACGAAGTGCTGGACTGCACCGTGGACGATCTCAAAGCCCTCGCGCCTTATATGGAAGCCATTCTGCAGGGCAATAATATCTGCGCCGTCGGCAGCGGCGTCAAGATCGACGAAGATAAAGATCTGTTTGACCGGCTCATCAATCTGTAGACCGGAACCGTACTGGAGGAATGACCGTTTATGAAATCCGGATTTGTAACGCTGATCGGACGCCCCAATGTCGGCAAGTCCACGCTGATGAACCGGCTGATCGGCCAGAAGATCGCGATCACCAGCAATAAAGCCCAGACCACGCGCACGCGCATCGAAACGGTCTGGACCGATGAACGCGGCCAGATCGTGTTTCTGGACACCCCCGGCATCCACCGGGCTAAAAACAAACTGGGCGATTATATGGTGGGCGCCGCACGGGGAACGCTTTCGGAAGTGGACCTCATCTGCTGGCTCGTGGAGCCCTCGGACCGGGTAGAAGAGAAAGAAGAGCAGATCCTGTCTTATCTGGAGAAGGTGAAAGCGCCGGTCCTTCTGGTGATCAACAAAGCGGATACCGCGGATCAGGAAGCGCTCGCCGCCTGCCGCAGCCGCTTTGCGGCCCGTTACGATTTTGCGGACAGCCTCGCGGTCTCGGCCCTGTCCGGCACCGGTACGGAAGAACTGCGGCAGCTGATCTATGACCATCTGCCGGAAGGCCCGTACTATTTTGAAGAAGATACGCTGACCGACCAGTCCCTGCGGGATCTGGCCGCCGAACTGATCCGGGAAAAGGCGCTGCGCCGCCTTTCGCAGGAGGTCCCGCACGGGATCGCCGTGGAGATCGAAGCGTTTGAGGAAGCGACAGGGCGCCCGGTCCGCATCGAAGCCGCCCTGATCTGCGAGCGGGAATCTCATAAAGGGATCGTGATCGGAAAAGGCGGTTCCATGCTGAAGGCCATCGGCACGGATGCCCGCAAAGATATCGAAGAGCTTCTGGAATCACCGGTCAATCTGAAACTGTTCGTAAAAGTGCGCCGCGACTGGCGCAATGACAACGCCCAGCTGGGCAGTCTGGGGTACCGCCGAAAATGAACGATGTGATCCGGGTGACGGGGATGGTGATCTCCGCCATGCCCATGTCGGAAAATGACAGAAGAGTAGAGCTGCTGACCGCCGAACTGGGAAAGATCAGCGCCTTTCTGCGCGGCGGCCGGAAGATCGGCAGTCCGCTGCTGGCCGCCGGCCGTCTGTTTGCCTTCGGAGAATTCGAACTGTTCCAGGGACGCAGCGCCTATACGGTCCGCTCCGCCGACATCAAGGAATTCTTCGCCTTTCTGTCTGCGGATCCCGAAGCGTTCTGCTACGCATCCTATTTTGCGGAGCTGGCCACCTATTACAGCCGGGAAAACGTGGAAGACCTGCCGCTGCTCCGCCTGTTATTCTACGCGGTCCGCAGCCTTCACAACACCCGTCTGGACCGTGCCCTCATACGCTATGCCTATGAGCTCAAACTGCTTCAAACAGAAGGGGAGGCCCTTCCGGAACCTCCCTTTTCTCCCGCGTCCTCAGCCGGACGCGCCTGGCAGTTCGTCCTGGATACGGACGCCGCCGGATGTTTTCAGTTCTTGCTGGAGCCGCAGGCGTTCCGGGAGTTTTCCCAGACCGTAGCCACCCTGCGGAACCGTCTGATAGACGGATATTTCAAATCTCTGACCGTGCTGGATGATTATCTGTCTCTGCAGCGGTGATCCGCCCGCGGCTCAGTTAAAATAATTCCGGATCAGCGCCACCGGTTTTCCGAGTACGCGGCATTCCTCTGCGATGATCGGCTCCATTTCGTCGTTTTCCGGCTGCAGGCGGAAATGTCCGTTCTCT
>CADBQE010000202.1 GCA_902796695.1 uncultured Lachnospiraceae bacterium | reverse complement strand
GCATTCGCCGAAGATCTTGGTGGCGGCGGGATCGCGGCGGATGTATTCGTCGCTGACGATCTCTTCGCAGGTCACGATGGTGCGCTTGGCGGCGATGGCGATATCCACGTCGTGGAATTCATCGCCCATCAGGATGCAGGTGCCGTCCGGAGAGGCCTGCTGTACATGGATGACCGCGCAGTCCAGCTTCGGGACGGGGACGGCCACAACTTTTTCACCGGGGTTGAAGGGGTTGTCGACGTAGGCCAGCTTCAGGTCATCCACGCTGGGCAGCGTCTTGCGGACTTCTTCGGTGATGCCCCAGTATTCGCACAGACCGGAACCCATCATCAGGCGCACCGGCAGGAAGGGAAGGCCCAGGGAAGCGGCATGAAGCTGCAGCATCAGCACGTCCTGGCTGTAGTCTTCGTAGATGATCTCGCCCTTTTCGATCGCGGCGCGGAAGCGGCGGGATACGTTGGTGTAGCCGGAGTTGGCGGTGTAGCAGTTGATATAAACTTTCACACGGCCTTCGCCGATCAGCATATCCCAGTCACCGCCGGCGGGACCGGCCCACACGGTAAAGTCCTTTTTGCCCTGACGCAGGATTTCATACGCCACGGCATAGGGTTTCCGGTTGGTCGTAAAACCGCCGAAGCAGATCGTGTCGCCGTTCTGCACGTACTTCTCAACGGCTTCTGACAAGGTGCACACTTTGTTCATGATAAATGAGTCTCCTTTCGGTTAGGTTATCATGGATTTTCAGGCTATATTTTAGCAAGGCGGGCAGGCGGTGTCAAACGAAACCTGCCCGCTATAGGCTATTTGAAACCCGATTTTTCACTTATTCCTTTTTTTATATACCCCGGCCCCGCTCTTTCGGATTTTGTAAGGAAAAATGGTCTTTTGGCCTTGACAGGACCTCGCCTTTCTTTGTAAAATCTATCCTGAAAATCAACCTGCGGCGGCAGTATGTTCCGCCTGCCGGAGGATCTATCCCCGTTTAGGAGGTTTCCCATGGAAATGGTTCTGTTTGAAGAGCGCGGTCAGGTGGGTCTTATTACCATCAACCGGCCCATAGTTTTAAATGCCCTCTGCTCCCAGGTGCTGGAAGAGCTGAATGAAGTGCTGGACGGCATCGACACGCAGAAGCTGCGGGCCCTCATCGTGACCGGCGCCGGCGAAAAGTCCTTTGTGGCGGGCGCCGACATTTCCGAAATGAGCACGCTGAGCAAGGAAGAAGGCGAAGCCTTCGGCAAAAAAGGCAATGACGTCTTCCTGAAGCTGGAAGCCTTCCCGCTGCCCACCATCGCGGCCGTGAACGGCTTCGCGTTAGGCGGCGGCTGCGAACTGGCTATGGCCTGCGACATCCGCATCTGCTCCGAAAACGCCATGTTCGGCCAGCCCGAAGTGGGTCTGGGCATCACGCCCGGCTTCGGCGGCACCCAGCGTCTGGCCCGCATCGTGGGCACCGGCATGGCCAAGGAACTGGTCTTCTCCGCCCGCAACATCAAGGCGGCGGAAGCGCTGCGCATCGGCCTGGTCAACTGCGTCTACGCGCCGGAAGAGCTCATGGAGCAGGCCTTCAAGCTGGCGAACCGCATCGCGAACAATGCCCCCATTGCCGTGCAGGCCGCCAAGCGTGCCATGAACGAAGGCATCTCCCTTCCCATCGCCCAGGCGGTAGTCTGCGAAGAGAAGGCCTTCGGCTCCTGCTTCGCCACCGCGGACCAGAAGGAAGGCATGGGCGCGTTCCTGGAGAAAAGAAAACCCACCGGGTTTATCAACAAATAAACTATTTGTCAGGAGGAACTTTATTATGAAAGTCGCTATTTTCGGCGCCGGCACGATGGGCAGCGGTATTGCACAGGTATTTGCTGCCAAGGGACACACCGCTTTAATGTACGCTTCCAGCGTTGCTTCCGCTCAGCGTCATAAAGACAAACTGGACGCTTCCCTGCAGAAGCGCGTGGACAAGGGCAAAATGACTCAGGAAGCCAAGGACGCCCTGATGGCCAATGTCCTGGTGGAAGAAAAGTCCGCCGCTGCCGACGCCGATCTGGTAATCGAATGCGTAAAGGAAGAAATGGGAACCAAGCGCGAGCTGTTAAACGAGCTGGATGAGATGTGCAAGGAAAGCACCGTCTTTGCCACCAACACCTCTTCCCTGTCCGTGACCGAAATGGGTCTGGGCTTAAAGCACCCCGTGATCGGCATGCATTTCTTCAACCCTGTGCCCAGCATGAAGCTGATCGAAGTCATCCGCGGCGCGAACACCACCCAGGAAACCTTCGATTTCATCTACAACCTGAGCAAGGAAATCGGCAAGGATCCCATTGAAGTTGCCGAAGCCCCCGGCTTCGTTGTCAACCGCGTGCTGATCCCCGAAATCAACGAAGCGATCGGTCTGGTCGAAACCGGCGTTGCCTCCGTCGAAGATATCGACAAAGCCATGAAGCTGGGCGCCAACCACCCGATGGGCCCGCTGGAACTGGGCGATTTCATCGGTCTGGACGTCTGCCTGGCCATCATGGATGTTCTGTACAGCGAAACCGGCGATCCCAAGTACCGTCCCGCTCTTCTGCTCAAGAAGATGGTCCGTGCCGGCAAGCTTGGCCGCAAGTCCGGAAAGGGCTTCTACGACTACAGCAAGTAATTTACGCTCTCTTTCGGGGCGGCTTCCCGGCCGCCCTTTTTTATTGCATCACACCTCTCCTTCGGTGCCTGTTCGAGGCGGAGCAGCCTTCATTGATTAAGCAAAAAATGCGGACGAGCGGAAGCGCCGCGCGTCCGTGGACAAATCCGGGGCGGTATGATATAATATAAGGCAATTCACTCAGTCAGGAGGCTGCTATGTTCTTCTATCTGTTCCGTGCCGTGAATCCGTTTCTGATCGCCGCCGCCGTGCTGCCGGCCGTCTTTCTGATGCTCCGCATCTATCGGGCGGACCGGCTGGAGCCGGAATCGCCGCGTTTCCTGGTCAGCCTGGTGGCCATGGGCATTCTGTCCACCATCACGGCCATGATCCTGGAATCGATCGGAGATCCGCTGGCGGCCCGCATCGCGCCGACCGAAACGGTCTACCATATCATCCTGTACTACGTTGTGGTCGCGCTTTCCGAAGAAGGCTCCAAATATTTCTTCCTGAAGCGGCGCACCTGGAAGTCCGTCGAATTCAACTGCCGGTTTGACGGCGTGGTCTATGCTGCCTTTGTCAGCCTGGGCTTCGCGCTCGCGGAAAATATCGGCTACGTGATCCAGTTCGGATTCGGGACCGCGCTGCTGCGCGCCGTGACGGCCATTCCCGGGCACGCCTGCTTCGGCGTATTCATGGGAGCGTTCTACGGCGCGGCCAAGCGCTATGAGCACTACAACATAGAACAAAGCCGCACCTACCGCATTCTGAGCATCGTCATTCCGGTGCTGCTCCACGGTACGTACGACTTTATCGCTACGCAGTCGGAGGGGCTTTCCCTCACGTTTATTGTATTTGTCGGGCTGCTGTTCTTCTTCTCCTGGCATATCGTCAGGAACCTGTCCCGTCAGGATGATTATATCGACCGGATGAACGGCCGCGGGTATTTCGACGGATTCTGATCCCGATCCCGGGCGGGTCCTCAGCCTGTCACCCGGACCGCCTTGCAGATTACAAACATGCGCCCGCCTTCGGTATAATACGCGCAGGTCCACAGGCAGACCAGTTTGTCGCCGTACTGCACGTCCACCGCGGTCCGGAACTGGCCGCGGTCAAGGTAATTATTGATGGTCCGCGAAAACTCAGCCGCATCGCTGAAATTAAAGCGAAGCGGCTCTTTTTCTGTGGTGTACACGCAGGTGATCACCTGGAGTTCATAAATACCGTCCGGTGTGAACAGGCGGAAGGTCGGGTGCGTCCGGTAATAGTCATAGGTGTC
>CADBQE010000201.1 GCA_902796695.1 uncultured Lachnospiraceae bacterium | reverse complement strand
GGCCGCCGCCGCCCGCCTGGAAGGAAACCGCGTCCAGACCGGAGATCTCTTTCATGATCTGCTCGAAATCATAGATCACCTTCAGGATGCCCTGGGCGGTCTCGTCCGGCTGGTAGGGGTGCAGTTCCGCGAACTTGGGAGAGCGCACGAACTGCTCGTTGATCTTGGGGCTGTATTTCATGGTGCAGGTGCCCAGACCGATATCGATGTCGAAATCCTGGCCGATGGTCTCCTGGGACAGGCGCAGGTAGTGGCGCAGCACCTGGGGCTGAGCCAGCTCCGGCAGTTCCGGGCGGGTCTTTCTCGCCAGGCCGGCGGGGATCAGTTCCTTCGGGGAAACGCCCGTTTCTTTGGAAGCATCCGGGAAGAGAATGCTGCGGCTGCCGGGAACGCTCTGCTCAAAAATGAGGGATTCATCCCACTGGGCCTCATGAAAGTTCCGTTTTTTCAGTTCAGACATGTTCTTCTCCTCCTTACAGGATCTCTTCCAGCGCGGCGGCCAGCGTATCGATATCCGCCAGCTCCGTCTTTTCCGTTACGCAGACCAGCAGAGACTGGCCCAGCTGCGGAAATTCCCTGCTCAGGTCATAGCCGCCGAAGATGTGCTTTTCCAGCAGCGCCTTGTTGATCTCGGCCACGGTCTTTCCGGTCTCATCAAAGTTCAGGACGAATTCCATAAAGCTGCGGCTGCCCCTAAACGGAAGCTTCACGCCCTTTAAGCCGGCCAGCTTCTTCTGTGCGTAATCGCTCTTGCACAGGATGTTTTCGCCCAGTTCCCGCATGCCTTCGGGGCCCATCACGGCCAGATACACCGCTGCGGTCACGGCCCACAGGCCGACGCAGGTGCCCAGGTATTCGATGCCCTTGTCGCGCACGTAATAGCTGGTGCGTTCCGGCAGGGCGCGGGCATAGCCGAACTGGCCCTTGGAGTTTTTGAAGATCTGATGCAGGTGATGCGGGTAGTTCATCACGTATTTTTCTTCCTGACGGGTGGCCAGATAGCCGCCCAGGCCGGCGCCGTAGCTCATGTGGATGCCGAGCGGCTGGATGTCGCCGCAGCAGATATCCGCGCCGTAGGAAGAAGGCGGCGCCACCACGCCCAGCGTGGAAGGATCCGCGTATACCACGTATTCCGCGCCGGCTTCGTGCGCCAGGCGGCCGATCTCTTCGCCCTGTTCCTCAAAGAAGCCCAGGAAGCAGGGGTTCTGGATGAACACGGCGGCGGTGTCGGCGGACAGCTTGCTCTTTAAGTCTTCCAGGCACAGCTGGCCGTTTTCCTTCGCGGCCACTTCGATCAGTTCCATGCCTTCGCAGTAGCAGCGCATCTGGGACAGCAGGGACGGATTCATGTTCGCGGGGACCAGCGCTTTGCTCCGGCCGTTGATGCGGCGGGCCATCATCAGCGCGGTGGAAGCCGCCTGGCCGCCGTCGTAGGTCGGGAAACTCACGACGTCCAGATCCAGCAGTTCGCCCATCATGCTGGAGAACTCGAAGAAGGTCTGGCATTTGCCGTGGTCGGCATAGGTGTCTCCGCTGTAGGCCGTCAGGAACTCGCTGCGGCCGTTGATCTCGTCGCAGATGGCCGGCACGTAGTGGTCATAGCAGCCCGCGCCCAGGAAGGAGAGGTTCTCGTCGCAGGTCGTGCTGCGGTTTAAGATCCCGCTCATGTACTTCTTCAGAGAGACTTCGGAAGGCAGAGCTTCGGGAATGTCAAGCGGCTTTTTCATCCGGACTTCGTCGGGAATAAAGGAATAGATCTCCTCCACCGACCCGGCGCCGATGAAATCCAGCATCTCGCGGCGGACCGCTTCGTTGCTGTTGGGAATGTAAGGATGTTGCATGATAATCGCCTCCTGATAGGTTTGCGCCGCCGTTTACCGCACGAAGAGCAGGATCACGGCAGGCAGGGTGATTGCGGAAAGCAGGGTTGAAACAAAAATACTGCGGCTGATAAAAGCACTGTCCCGGTTCAGTTTCAGGGCCAGCATCAGCACCATGGAGCCCGCCGGCATGGAGCAGGTCAGCACCGAGAGGGCGCTGTGGTAGCTGCCCAGACCGATCAGGCGGCAGATGCCGAAGGCCAGAGCGGGCATCAGGAGCAGCTTGACGGCGGAGTAGACGTAGGTCCATTTATCGCCGATCGAATCCCGGAAGGGATATTCGGCCAGCGAGGCGCCCAGGATGATCATGGAAAGCGGCGTCGTCATGTCGCCCACCATGTTCAGCAGTTCCTTGGCGACCGGCGGCGCGTCGGCGTGCAGCAGGAAGAGCACGATCGCGAGCACCGTCATCACAAAGCCGGGCGTTAGGACATCTTTCGCGGTCAGGCGGATCTTCCGGCCGCCCTCCCGCGGCATCAGCGCCGTGGTCCCGTAGGTGTTGTACAGGATATAGTAGGCGAAGTTCATCAGGGTCATCTGATAGAACGCGGCGTCGCCGAACAGCGACTGTGCGAGCGGGGCGCCGATAAAGCCGGTATTCGTGAAGACCATCAGGCATTCGAATTCCCGTCTTCTGTCTTCGGGGACGCGGAGCAGCCGCGAGATCCCTTTGGACAGGACCAGCACCGCCAGATAGATGCCCAGCCCGCCCAGCATCAGCAGGAGAGCCTCCCCCCGGTCGCCCGGCTGCCCCAGCATGGACCAGAGCAGCTTGGCGGGGTAGGTCACGGACACGACCATGACCGAAAGGCTGCGGTTCGTGTGCGAGTCCAGGATCCGGGTCTTCGCCATGAGAAAGCCCAGCAGCAGAACGGCATAGAGCTTGAACAGCGTTCGCAGCAGCAGGCCGATATCCATGATTTACGCGTGCAGGATGTCGAAGGTCTCGGGCAGGGTGCTGCCGCCGTCGATCACCATTTCGGTGCCGGTGATGTAGGTGGCTTCATCGGAGGCCAGGAAGGCGACCAGGTCGCCGATCTCCTCGATGCGGCACAGACGCTTGAGCGGGATGAAGGCCGCCATGTCGCGCATCGCGCTTTCGGGATCGTCCGGACGGTTGTCGCGGCAGACCTGCTCCACCTTGGGGGTGCGCACCCAGCCGGGCAGGACCGCGTTCACGGTGATGCCGTGAGGGCCGGCTTCATACGCCAGCGCGCGGGTCAGCGCGGAAACGGCGCCCTTGGTCATGGAATAGGTGGTCTGGCCTTCGTCCACCACGCGGGTGCCGGTGACGGAGGAGGTGTTGATGATGCGGCCGTACTGCTGCTTGATCATGTACGGATACACGGCCTTGGCCATATTCCAGACGCCGATGATATTGACGCCGAAAATGAAATCCCGGGTCTTGGGATCGATATCTTCAAATTTCACGCGGCGGTTCACGCCGGCATTGTTGTGCAGGATGTCCACGCGGCCGTATTTCGCCACGACATCGTCCACCATGGCCTGGACATCTTCCAGTTTGCTCACGTCCACGCGGCGCCAGTCGGCCTTATAACCCTGCGCCTTGATCTCTTCCGCAGCCGCTTCCACGGATTCCGCGAAGTCCACCAGGATGACGGTCGCACCGTGCTTCGCCAGAACGCGCGCGCTCCCGTTGCCGATCCCCTGGGCCGCCCCCGTTACGATCGCAATTCTTCCATCCAGTTTACCCATAATTTTGCTCCTTTCTTATTCCCGCCGAAACTCCGGCTGATAAACGTACTTCCATTACGCCTCCGATTATACAGGCCCCCGCCCCGCTTGTGACCAACCAAGCCGTGCAAAAAAATCACAACCAAATGTGACAAAGGAACCGTCCCTCTGTCACGTTTGATGACAGGGGGACGGTTCCTTTGTCACGTTCTGGGGCGGCCGGGTGAGAGGCCGGGAGCCGGGTTCAGGCCCCGGGCTGCAGGGTGCGGAGCATTTCCGAAAGGCGCTTTACGCCGCGGGCCATTTCGTCTTCCGGGAGGTAGCCGTAGGTCAGGCGGATGGAGGAGGTGTGGTTCCGGTCGTATACGCCGCCGGGCATGATCAGCAGGCCTTCGCTGAGCGCGCGCTTGAAGAGGCTTTCCGCGGGCACGCCGTTCCGCAGGCGGATCCAGACGAAAAAGCCGCCGGCCGGGCAGTTCCAGTCCGCCAGCCCGTCAAAATACCGCTCCAGCAGCAGCATCATGAAGTCCCGCCGGTGCTTCAGGCGGGCCCGGATATTCTGAACGCCCTGCTCGTAAGCGCCGCTGGTGAACAATTCTTCCGCGACCTGCTGGGTCAGGACGCTGACGCCGTAGTCCATCTGCATTTTGACATCCGCCAGGCGCTGGACGATGGCTTCCGGCCCCACCAGCCATCCCAGGCGGAAGCCCGGGGAAAAGCATTTGGACAGGCTGCTGATGTACACCACGCTGCCGCAGCGGTCGAAGGCCTTCATGGGCAGCGGCGGCGGCGCGTCCAGCCACAGGTCGCTGAACACATCGTCCTCGATGATCGGGATGTGGCGTTCCGTGCAGTACTGCAGCACCTCGCGCCTGCGCGAAGCCGGCATGACGCAGCCGGTCGGGTTCTGGAAGGTGGGGATCGTATATAACAGCGAGTGCGCTCCGCCGGACTGCATATCCTTGGTCAGCCACGGAGCCAGCCCCTGGGCGTCCATCGGAATGCTGACCAGCTGCGCGCCCACGGACTCGAAAATATTCAGGGAATTGAGGTAAGACGGCGCTTCCACGAATACGCGCGCCTGCGATTTCACGATGCCCGTGGAGATCAGCTGCAGCGCCTGCAGCGCGCCGGAAACCACCAGAATGCAGGAGATCGGCACTTCGATCCCGATCTTTTTCAGATGCTCCTGGATCGCACGGCGCAGGCTGGGCATCCCCAGCGGGTCGGGATAATTCATGAAGATCTTCCGGTCCGACAGATGCGAAAGGATGTCCTGCGTGATCTTCGTCTGCATCAGGTCCGGCGACAGTTCGCCGGTGCTCATGCGCGTGATACCGCTTTCAAACTCCAGGCGGTTGATGATCTGCACCGTGGGCACGTTCGGATAAAACCGGCTCGCCTTGATGTAGCTCTGCCAGTCCGGAGTCTTGTCCCGGATCAGGTTGGCCCAGCCTTCATTGGCCACGCGGGTCCCGCCGCCGCGGCTGCCCTCCAGCAGCCCCAGCGCCATCAGCTCATCCATCGCCTCCACGATCGTGCTGCGGTTGACGCCGAACAGTTCCGCCAGCTTCCGCTGCGAAGGCAGTTTCTGGCCGCTCACCCAGTCGCCGGACGTGATGCGTTCCTGGAAATAGGATACGATCTGACTGTAAAGGGACGAGCGGGCGTCTTTATCCGGCTTCCAGTTGATCTGGATCATATTGATCGGCTGCTGCGCCATGAGAGCTCCTTTCTTTACAGGACGGAATATCTGTGTTCAGTATAACATATCAGCAAAACAGCCGACAAGTTTTTTCGTCCGGCGGAACAAAAAAGCAATAAAACAGGGGCGGAAAACTTCCGCCCCGAAGCAGTGTTTTGCGGGAAAGCCCGCCGGAAAGGCCCGCTGTTTCAATTCAGTGTCAGCGTTGCCGCCGATGAGATCACGGTCTTTCCGTTCGCGTCCGTGATGAGGCAGCGGTAGCGCATGCCGTTGTAATAGTTCTGTACTCTGACGCGGAGGGTCGGCTGTTTCGCGGTCACGTAGCCGGAGTCGGTCCAGTCGCCGTCCGGGTATTTGTACTGCCACCGGTAGGTCAGACCGGCGCCGGTCGCCGTGACATGAAATTCCGCCACGTCTCCCACGGAAGCGCTGAGGCTCTGCGGCTGTTCCGTGATGTTGATGCGCAGGGTGAGCAGAGCCGGTTCGGTGATCAGCGTCTGCCCGTTGGCGTCCTTCAGGACGCAGCGGTACTGCATGCCATTGTAATAATCCTGCACCCGGACCCGGAGAGTCGACTTTTTCGCGGTCACATAGCCGGAATTGGTCCAATTGCCGTCCGGATATTTATACTGCCACTGATAGGTCAGGCCGGGGCCGGAAGCCCAGAAATAAAACGATGACACATCGCCTACCGCCGCAGATCTGTCCCCCGGCTGCAGACCGATGTACGAAAGGACCGTGAGGGAAGCGCTTGCGGAAGTGACTTTCCGTCCGTCTTCATCCGTTACGATGCAGCGGTACTGCATGCCGTTGTATTTTTCCTTAACGGACAACCCGAGCGTGGCTCTCCTGGCGGAAGTATAAGTGGAATCCGTCCAGCTGCCGTCCGGATATTTGTACTGCCACTGATAGGTCAGGCCGGTGCCGGATGCCGCCACGGTGAACTGGACCTCATCGTTGATCCGTCCCGAGACCGGAACCGGCTGCTGCGTGATCACCGGAGGCGCGACCACGGCCGGGCGCACCGTCAGGAGCGCAATGGAAGACGTCTGCGTACTGCCGTTGGCATCCGTGACGATGCAGCGGTACTGCAGGTTGTTGTATTTTTCCAGGGCCGTAAACTTCAGTTCCGCGCTCTTTCCGGTTTTGAATCCGGAGTTCTTCCACTCTTCCCCCGGATATTTATACTGCCACTGATAGGTCAGGCCGGGGCCCTTTGCTTCTATGCGGAACGTTACAGCGTTCCCGTCGACCGCGTACACGTCACGGGGCGAGGCTATGATCCGTGTCAGGACCGTCACGGATGCGGTATCGGATATGCCGGTCGTTCCCGCCGCATCCCGGACTACGCAGCGGTATTCCATCCCGTTGTAATAATCCTGCGTCCGTACCCGCAGGGTCTCCGATTTTGCCGTCACATACCCGGAATTCTGCCAGCTGCCGCCCGGGTAGCGGTACTGCCACTGATAGGAAGGCTTCACACCGGTCGC
>CADBQE010000200.1 GCA_902796695.1 uncultured Lachnospiraceae bacterium | reverse complement strand
GAGCGCATCGATCCCGGACTGCAGCAGATCCTGCAGGAACGGGCCGATCAGGACAAACGTCAGATAAAAGACCAGTCCCATGATCAGGATAAAGGCCGGGATGGCGGTCCATTTTCCGGTCAGGATCCGGTCGATCCGCTGGCTGCGCAGATGCTCGCGGCTTTCGTGCGGTTTTTTGACGCAGCGGCGGCAGACTTTCATGATAAAGGCGTAACGCATGTCGGCCATGGCCGCGCTCCGGTCCAGACCGCGCTCCTTTTCCATCTGCAGCACGATGTGCTCCAGCATTTCGATCTCGTTCCGGTCCAGCTCCAGCTTGTCCAGGATCAGCCGGTCGCCTTCAATGATCTTGGCGGCGGCAAAGCGCAGCGGCAGGCCGGCCCGCGCCGCATGGTCCTCGATCAGGTGGCTCACGGCGTGCAGGCAGCGGTGCACCGCCCCGCCGTTGTCATCCGCGCTGCAGAAATCCTGGCGCAGCGGCCCCTCCTGGTATTTCGCGATATGCACGGCATGGCTCACCAGTTCGTCCACGCCCTGATTTTTGGCCGCGGAGATCGGAACCACGGGAACGCCCAGCATGGACTCCATCGCGTTCAAGTCCACCGCGCCGCCGTTGCCGCTCATTTCATCCATCATATTGAGGGCCACCACGACCGGCAGGCCCATCTCCAGCAGCTGCATGGTCAGATACAGACTGCGTTCTATGCTTGTCACGTCCACGATATTGATGATCGCCTTCGGCTTCTCTTCCAGCACAAAATCGCGGGAGACGAGCTCCTCGCCGGAGTAAGGCGACATCGAGTAGATCCCGGGCAGGTCCGTGATCAGCGTGTCCGCATGGCCCCGGATCACGCCGTCCTTGCGGTCCACCGTAACACCCGGGAAGTTGCCCACATGCTGATTCGCACCCGTCAGCTGGTTGAACAGCGTTGTCTTGCCGCTGTTCTGGTTCCCGACCAGCGCGAACGTCAGCTTCGTGCCCTCCGGCAGCGGCGTTCCGCTTCCCTTGGGGTGGAACTTTCCTTCCTCGCCCAGACCGGGATGCGGCAGCTTTTCGCGCCCCTTTTTCGGCGATTCCGGCGCAGCTTCTTCCTCCCCCGGCTCGCGGATCCCGATCCGCTCCGCGTCCGCCAGCCGCAGCGTCAGCTCATAATTATGGATCCGCAGCTCCATCGGGTCCCCCATAGGAGCCAGCCTCACCAGCGTGACTTCCGTCCCCGGAATCACGCCCATATCCAGGAAATGCTGCCGCAGTGCCCCTTCTCCTCCTACCTCGGTGATCACCGCGCGCTCTCCGACTTTCAAATCCTTCAGTGTCATATGTCTCCCCGACTCTCCGTCAGCATATTTTGCCCGATTATACCACACTCCGCCCCGCTTGTCACCCACCCACGGGGACGGGTACACCGGGCTTTTTCCGCCCGCGGCCCGCGAATAATACAGGAACAGCCCGCTCAAAACACACTTTTTTCGTCATGCTCACCTACTCTCTCGGCGAATTCCTCATTGTCCTGGGGCTGCTGCCCTGAAAAAAATCCGTCCCGCATTTCTCATCGGGCCGTGCGGCAGTCCTTTAAAGAACTGCCCCGGCAGGGCGTTTTCCTCTTGCGCGCCGGCGCGTCATTTTTTATAATACAGACAGTCTTGCGAAGGGGGGACTGCTTTTTATGAAAGCCTGCCGGCAGCTTCCGGACGGATACCGGGAGATCCTGCATATAGATCTGCAGCACGATAAAAAGCTGGCCGCGAAAGTCAATCTCATGGCCGGGGCCGTCATGGTGCTGCTGCTTATCCTGGGTTTTATCCTCAGCCCGACGCCTCTGTCGGTCGGCCCGGAGAATCTGTCCGCGTATCTGCTCCGGTGCGCCGTTCTGCTGGTCGGCTACGTGCTGTATATCATCCTGCATGAACTGACGCACGCGGCGGCCATGAAGGCCGTGGGCGGCAGGAGCGTCGTATTCGGCTTCACCGGGCTGTACGCGTTTGCCGGAAGCAAAGAAGACTGGTTTGACAAAACCGCCTACCGCTTCATCGCCCTCGCACCGCTTGTCCTGTGGGGCATCCTTTTCGGCGTGCTGCTGGCGGTCCTGCCCCGCGAGTGGTTCCTTGTCATCTGGATCCTCGGCGCCGGCAATATTGCCGGCTCGTTCGGCGATATATATGTTACGCTCCGGCTCCTGAAGCAGCCCGCATCCGTCCTGATCCGGGACACCGGCGTCGAAATGCGGGTCTACGGCCCGGCGGCGAGTCTCTCTGCCGACAAAACCGTCGATCCCGCTTTATAAATATTTATTTTTCGGAGGTTCTGCGATGCATCAGACGATCCATACCGTTGTGTTCGAAGAAAAGCCGGGCGGCGGCAATCCCTGCCCGGTCACCCTGGACGCGGACGAACTGTCCACGGAAGAAATGCAGGCGATGACCTTCGCCTCCGGCGAGGAGTCTTCCTTCCTGATGAAGCCCACGCGCGAAGACTGTGACGTGAAGATCCGCTATTTCGTGCCCCTGCACGAGATGGAGATGTGCACGCATGCGACGATCGGCTCCGTCACCGTTCTGGTGGAGACCGGCCGCGTGACGGCGTCTCCGGTCCGCCTGGACACGGTGCTCGGCCCGGTCTCGGTCGACTGGGAGCGCGAAGGCGAAAGCATCAAAGTCTCTCTGTCCCAGTTCCTGCCCCGTTTTGCCGAAGAAAATCCCACGGCGGAGGAAGTCTGCCGCGCGCTCCGCATCACGCCGGACAAACTTGCGGACCTGCCGATCGAGTCGGCCGCGACTTCCCGCTTCAAGCTGCTCGTCCCGCTCAAGGACAAGGAAACGGTCTACGCGCTGGATCCGGACTATGAATATCTGTGGGAACTGTGCGATAAATACCACACCACCGGCTTTTATCCCTTCGCCCCGGAACCGGGCGGCGGTCCCCGCCTCTTCTGCGCCAGGCAGTTCCCCTGCCGCGCGGGCTACCCGGAAGACCCGGCCACCGGCGTTGCGGCATCCGCCCTCTCCGCCTACCTGATCCGTCACGGCCTCCTGCCCCTTGCGGACGGCTGGAGCGAGATCACGGTGCGCCAGGGCGAAGCCATGGGCAAGCCCAGCCTTGTCGGCGCCGCCTGCCTGATCGAAAACGGCACCGTCACCGCCACCCGCGTGAACGGCAAAGCCCGGCTGGATTGATCCGCCCCCGCCGCTGTCCTTCCGGTCTTCCCCTGCCGGACCTAAAAAGCAGGCCCCTCCTTTCCGGGGAGGCCTGCTTTTTGCGCTGCAGCAGGATCGGTGCGTCCCGTTATGCTTTTTCGATCTCGTCCGTCAGCCTTTCGATCTCATCAATGACGGAGCCGATGTAGTCGATGGTGTCGAGCAGCGGCTTGTCCGTCGAAATATCGATGCCGGCCAGTTTCGCGAGGCCTGCGGGATCCAGCGTGGAGCCGGCCATGAGGACTTTCTTCCAGTCTTCCACGGCCGGGGCACCTTCGCGCTCGATGCGCAGCGCCGCCTGCGTCGCGACGGTCAGGCCCGCGCTGTAGGTGTAGGAGTACAGCCCCATATAGTAATGCGGCTGGCGCATCCAGGTCAGTTCCGCGCCTTCGGTCAGCTCGACCGTATCGCCCCAGAACAGTTCCAGGTTCTTCCGGAAGATCTCGGACAGGGTCTCCGCGTCCACGGAGCCGCCTTCGTCAATGATCTTGTACACTTCGCGCTGGTACCAGGCTTCGCGCAGATGCGTCACAAAATTGTGATAATAGGTGTTGCCGATCATACTGGCCAGCACCCAGCGCTTAAAGCGCGGATCGTCGCTCGTCTTCAGCAGGTGATGCGCGAGCAGGATCTCATTCATCGTGGACGGCGCTTCGACAAAATAGGTCGAAACATCCGTATCGAACAGCGACTGATGCGAGTTCGCCAGGCGGAAGTGGCCGGCGTGCCCCAGTTCGTGCGCGACCGTGAAGACATCGGACATGCGGTCGTTCCAGGAAAGCAGGATGAAGGACCCGCGGCCGTAGGGCGAAGCGCAGAAGCCGCCCGTGGACTTGCCCTGGTTCTTGGCAAAATCGATCCAGCGGTCGCGGTAGGCCTCGTCGATCATGGCGACATAGTCCTCGCCCAGCACCGAAAGCCCTTTCCGCACGTACTCATGCGACTGCGCGATGGTCACCTTCGGATCGAAATCCGGATCCAGCGGCAGCTTCAGATCCGCGAACGTCATCTTATCCAGACCGTAGACCCGTTTGATCAGCTTCGCGTAGCGGCGCATGTGCGGCGCCAGTTTTTCCGTGATCAGATCGATCTGCCGGTCGTACATTTCCCGCGTGACCTTCTGGTCGAAAAGCAGGAAATCAAAGACGGAATCATACCCGCGCACGCGCGACTCCACCTTTTCCTTCGTGACGCACGCATTGTACGCCGCTCCCGTCACATTTTCGTACTGGCGGATCTTGTCCGAAAACGCCGCGAATGCCGCGCGCCGCACGTCGGTGTCCCGCTCGTACTCGTAATCATCCTCAAACAGCGAGTAGCCCAGCGGATATTCCTTGCCGTTCACGGTAAAGGACGGGAATTTCATGTCCGCCAG
This sequence comes from uncultured Lachnospiraceae bacterium, assembly GCA_902796695.1. Classification (GTDB taxonomy): domain Bacteria; phylum Bacillota; class Clostridia; order Lachnospirales; family Lachnospiraceae; genus UBA6987. Next base: position 6,766 of record CADBQE010000200.1, on the reverse strand, counting down.
CTTCGCGATATTGTAGATCTCGTAAGGCGTTCCGAAGCTCTGGGAAAACGCCGCCAGCACACGCTCGGTCTCCGAAGAGAGGCGGTGCGGCTTCTCCCGCAGGATATCGCGCAGGTAGCCCTTCGCTTTTCCGGTCTTTTCGATGGCCGCCTCAATAACCTCCTGCGGCTGCTCCAGGATCTCCGAGCGGATGAAGGTCAGGCGGCTGTAGACTTCCGCAAACATCGCCTGATTGCGGCGGTCGCGCTCCATCGCCTCGCCGTCCGTATAATCGACTTCCATGGCCAGCCCCGCGTAGTGGCCGACCAGCCCGGCCGTGATTTCCAGCTGCTCATATTCATCCAGACAGGCCACGATCGCGTCCGCATCCGTCAGCTTCCCTTTGTACTTTTCGCAGATGTCGTCCGCCAGCGCTTTAAATCGCACCACGTCCGCCTGATACGCCTCCTCCGTCGGATAGATCAGGGACAGGTCCCAGGTCTCTTCCACGGGTACGTCTTTTCTTTTAACCGGTTCCATATTTATCCTCCTCTTTTTTTTATCGTCCGTCTTTGTTACAGAGGATGCGATTCCTCTTCCTTTTCTTCGTTCAGTTCCGCGTCGGTCCTGTCCTTCTTTTTCATATACCGCAGGATCGCCCGCGTGATCAGGACCACGATCAGCACCGCCCCGCCTACGGCGAGCAGCAGCATGATCGGCAGAATGATGAAAAACGGTCCGCCCATGGCGTCGGCGATAAGCAATGATGTCATGACTCTTCCTCCTTTATTTTCGTCCCCGCTATGGCAGGGGATACAGGATCAGGCCCGTCCCGTAGGAGCAGGCATTCAGTACCAGAGACAGAAGAAACGGGGAAAGCGCCGCATCCAGATCCTTCCTGAAATCCCGGTAGACCCGGCTTTCCGCAAGGACGACCGCGGCTTCGACCGCCAGCTGGAAAAGCAGGAAGAACTTTCCGAAAAGCGGCCCGAAAGCCAGGCACAGGAACACCGCGGCCGGATTGGTCAGGATGTTCGCGAGCAGGACGATCAGCAGGCCCCGCTTCGACCGGACCCGCAGAAGAAATGCCAGCGCAAGCTCGATGACCAGCGTGAGGCCCAGCGATATGCCGAACGTTTTCAGGACTTCCATCTTATGTCTTTCCGCAGCAGCCGGGCCGCCGCCAGCAGCATCAGCAGCGACAGCAGACTGACCGCCGCGCCGAGAAGGCGGCCGGGCATGAGCGCCGCGCCTCCGAAAAAGGTGGGCAGAACGCCCAGAAACAGCGCGACCGTCAGCAGGCCGAAGGAAAACCCTTCCAGTCCGCGGAAGCGGTCCGCGATCATATACAGGGTGACCGGCATCGTCATGTTAAAGAAGAACAGCGCCGCGATTCCGGCCGCCGGCGTGCCGGAAAAGCAGTATCCCAGCGCCGACAGCACCAGGGAAACGGTCATGACCGGCTCCGCGCCGAAGCGCGCCGCCAGCAGGCCGCCCGCCATTTTGCCGAGCACGACCGCCAGCGTGCAGAAAAAGCCCGGCCAGAACCCCTCTTTCCAGGGAAATACGACCGCAAACCCGGTATACGAGCGCAGCACGACGACCAGGAAGCACAGCGCGGCGGCGTAAGCAGCCGGCCGACCCGTTTTCCGCAGCGGTTCGGCGCCCGGTCTGCGGTCCGGTCCCGTCCCCGCCGCCCGTTCTTTCTCCCGCCTGCCGGATGCCAGCCGGAAAACGAGAAACAGAAGCAGGTAGACCGCCGCGATCAGCGGCAGCACCCGCGCGTTCCATCCCGCGTCATAATACTGACCGAACACAGTCCCGAGATACAGTCCCATCGCGCCAGGCGCGACAAATATGCCGAGCGCCGCGCCGTCCAGGTGGTTTTCCCGGTCTTCCCGGATCGTTCCGATGCCGCCGCCCACATGAAAGAGCGCGTTGCCGATCCCCAGGATCACGGGGTGCAGAAACGCCCCGGCCACGGTCAGCACGCCTCCGCTCAGCGCGCAGACAAACGGCAGCCGCTCCGCTTTTTCCGGCATCCGCATCCGCAGCAGGTCCATGACCGCGCCGAAAGGCATCTGCAGCACGAACGCGCAGAAATCATAGAACAGCAGGACCTGCGCCCAGTTTCCGCTTTCCGAAAACCGGGCGTACAGCGCGAACGCGCACAGGCCGTCCGTCAGAAAATGCAGGATGGAATAGAAAAACGTCTGCATCGGAAACACCTCCCGCTCCGTCTTTTACAGCGAAAGCAGATTCTGTTTCTCCTGTTCATGCGTCCGGATATATCTGCGCCATTTGATATATCCGTACGTGGAATTCATCAGATACCCGGCCTTGAGCACCAGCAGCACATACTGGCCGGACAGGATATTGATCACGCCTTCGATCACGGCGTCCACGATCCAGGCGAGCCACTGCTCCTGATAGCGCAGGAAGATCAGCACGCCGTTCACGACCGCCACCGCGGAAACACAGGCGTCCAGATACGCCACCAGCGTCTCCAGCGTCGCATTGCCGCCGAACAGGTCCGTATTGATGTTCAGGCCGGACAGAAGCCATCCCACCACGACCGTCCACACCGCGATCGCCGTCAGGATCAGGGCCTTCGTTTTCCCGGACAGTTTCCGGACCTTGGTCAGCTCTTCCTCCTGCCGGTCCGGATGCTTATGCCAGTTGATAAAGCTGATAATGTCGATCGGCAGCCAGAAGAACAGCGTCGTCGCCAGCGTGGCAAAGCGGTACGCCAGCACGATGCACATCACGATCTCCGTGATCTCCACGAAGACCGATACAATGAAATTCCACTTGCTCTGCTTGGAGATCAGCAGTTCGCAGAGGATGTTCAGGAACGTGTCCAGCAGGTAGAGGGCCATGATGTAGATGCCCTTCACCCCGTTCATGTCCTCTTCCGGCGCCAGGATGGAGATCACGCCGGCCAGCACCATGATGCTCAGGAACCAGATCTGCTCGTAATCCGTGAAGAAACGCCCCCAGAGCACCATCAGGATAAAGCTGACCGCCATCAGCGCCAGCGCCATCGAAATGCTGAGCGGGCCGCGGTTTTCATCCGTATTCGCGTCCCGGACGGCGGCCCGGATCTCCGCGTCTTTTGCCTCATGATCAAAGCCCAGCGCGCGGCCGTCCGAGAGCAGGTATACGACCCCGTCGATCTCGTGCCCGCTCGGGAGGGCTTCCCATTCTTCAAAGGAATAGTCCACCGTGCAGGTATATTTTCCGTCTTCCGTCGCATATTCCACGGGGCAGACGGTTTCATCTTCATATTCCTCTTCCCCGGCTTCCGTCACCCGGATAAAATGAGCCGGGAAATGCCCCTCCACTTCGGCGCTCTCCAGGATGCGTACCAGGGAAAGCGTGATCAGGACGATGGTTCCCGCCGCCAGCAGGATCGCCAGGATCTTCTTTGCCGTGACAGCCGCGGGGCTCTGCATAAAACCGCCCCGGGGCTGCTGCGTGTTTGCGTCGCTCATTTTTCTGCTCACTCCTCTAAAACATCTTCATCTTTATCGTAAAACCGGTCTTTTTTGCGAGTCGCCGCCATCAGCGCCGCCTTTTCCTCCGCGCTCAGGGCCACCTCGCATTCGCCTTCCTTAATCTCTTTCAGATAGGTATAGCAGCTGTTCCGGCTGTGGATCACGTTCAGAATGATCCCGGTATTTTCCAGGTCCAGCAGGGCGATGGCGAAGCTGGCCATGCCGCCCATGCCTTCGAAGGCATTGTATTTTTTAATGCCCGTCTTCTGGTAGGATTTCACCTGCTTGCGGTTTAAGACGCGCAGCATGTCCTTGTTGGCCATGTCCTGATTCTGCAGCCGCTCGACTTTATTGCTCAGATCGTGCAGCGTGCCTTCCAGGTCCGCGCCGTTTTTTCCGCGCATGAAGCGCTCGTAATCCCGAAACAGCGCGCCGGACCGCACAATATACCAGACGACCAGAGCGGCCAGAATGATGACCATTCCCGCCAGGACCAGGATCACAAGGCCCGGGTCGACTCCCCATTTACTCAGCAGATCGCTATTCATAATGTCCTCTCAAAAGTTAATATCGGAAATGTTGCAGAGTTGATTGTTGCTGTTCATGCAATTTATTTGTCGTTTTTATCTCGTCTGCTCGCGGCGGATCCGGTCCGTGATCTGCTCCAGCTCCTCCAGCGAATAGTAGTCGATCACGATCTGGCCCTTGTTTTCCCCAGTCCGGCGGATATTCACGCGGGTCCCCAGGGAGCGGCGCAGCTGCAGGACCAGCTCGTCGTAGGCGGTGTCGCGGCCGTCGTGCGGCGCGGGCTGCCTGCGGGGGCGGCCTTCCTTCAGGCGCTTGACGAGCGCTTCGGTCTCCCGGACGCTCAGCTGCTTCGTAAGGATCTCGCCGGCCGCGTCAAACTGCTGCTTTTTGTCCGGCAGCCCCAGCAGGGCACGTGCATGGCCCTCGCTGAGCGAGCCGTCCATCACCATAGCCTGAACACGTTCATCCAGCTTCAGGAGGCGCAGGCTGTTGGTGATGGCCGTGCGGCTTTTGGCCAGACGCCGGGCCAGCTCCTCCTGCTTGATGCCGTATTCTTCCAGAAGCTCATGATAAGCCTGGGCTTCTTCGATCGGGTTTAAGTTTTCCCGCTGGATGTTTTCGATCAGGGCCAGCTCCTGGAGTCTGGAATCCTCCAGATCCTGCACCAGCGCCGGGATCCTGGTCAGGCCGGCCAGTTTGGCGGCCCGCCAGCGGCGCTCGCCCGCCACAATCTCGTAATGATCCCCGCGGGCCACCACCAGAATGGGCTGCAGCACCCCGTGCTGTTTGATCGATTCCGCCAGTTCCGCCAGCGCACCTTCCTCAAAAATCATGCGCGGCTGGCCTTCGCGGGGCTCCACTTTGGAAAGCGGAAGAAGCAAAACTTTGTTCGTTTTATCCCCCGGGCTATCCACATTTTCGCTTCCGATTGTGGATAACTTTTTCTCTTCAGTAAAATTTTCGGGAGAATTATCCACTTTTTGCGGTTCAAAGCCGGGAATCAGAGCCCCCAGGCCCCGTCCCAGCGCATTTTTGCGTGCCATTGCTTTCTGATTCCTCTCCTTAATTCCGGCGGGTCAGGAAAGTTTTATCCGACCCCTTCTATTTTGTTTCGAATGACCTCTTTGGCCAGCTTCCGGTAGCTTTCCGCACCGGTGGACCGGCTGTCGTACAGCGTAATGGGCAGGCCGTGGCTGGGCGCTTCCGCCAGCCGCACGTTCCGCGGGATCACGGAGCGGTAAATATGCTCCGGGAAGTTCTGTTTGACGTTTTCCACCACCTCCGCGGACAGATTCGTACGCACGTCGAACATCGTAAATACGACGCCGTCGATCTTCAGGTCCGGATTCAGGCTTCTCTGAACCAGGCGGATGGTGTACATCAGCTGGGACAGGCCTTCCAGCGCGTAATATTCGCACTGGATCGGCACCATGACGGAGTCCGCCGCCACCATGGCATTGATGGTCAGCAGGTTTAAAGACGGCGGGCAGTCGATCAGAATGAAATCGTAGCGGTCCCGCACCGGGTCCAGCGCTTTTTTCAGGATCCGCTGACTGCCCTGGGTGCCGATCAGTTCCACCTCGGCGCCGGCCAGATGGACCGTAGCCGGCAGCACCGTCAGGCGGGGGACCGGGCTTTCCCTGAGACATTCCTCCAGGGTGCATTCCCCGATCATCAGCTGATAAACGGTTTTTTCCAGGCTGTCCTTATCAATCCCCAGGCCGCTTGAGGCGTTGCCCTGCGGATCCATGTCCACGGTCAGGACTTTTTTGCCGGCTTCCGCCAGCGCCGCGGACAGATTTATGACGGTCGTGGTCTTGCCCACGCCGCCTTTCTGATTGGCGATCGCAATGATTCGGGCCATAATTCTCCTTGTCTCACAATGGTTTTTTGCTTGCCGTTCCCGCTTTGCGCGGATAGATCGGCGGTGTGTTCCGCTGCTTCTCCAGAATCAGCAGCGAGCGGCCGTCCCCGGATCCGGGAAGGCTGTAATGCAGCGATCCGTTCTCCTTTGCGCCAAGAATCCGCAGCGCGTTTTCCGCTCCGGCCAGTTCTTCCTCCGTCTGCCCGGATTTATAGGCCAGGAAACGGCCTCCCCGCCTCACAAAGGGCAGACAGTATTCCGCCAGCACCGGAAGGGGCGCAACGGCCCGGGCCGTACTCAGGTCAAAACGTTCCCTGAGCTGCGGATCCCGCGCCAGATCCTCCGCCCGCCCGTGCAGGGCACGGATATCCGTGAGGTTCAGCGTCCGGATCACTTCCTCCAGAAAGCGGACCCGTTTGTTCAGAGAATCGATCAGCGTGACCCGCAGCGCGGGAAACATGATTTTTAACGGGATCCCTGGAAAGCCGGCTCCGGAGCCGACGTCGATCAGTGTCAGCGGGCCTTCGGCCTTGAGCAGGGCGAACGGATAGACACAGTCGACAAAATGCTTCCGCACGACCTCCGGAAACTCCGTGATCGCGGTCAGATTCATCTTTTCGTTCCATTCCTCCAGCAGTTCCGCATACCGCAGAAATGCCGCGGTTTGCCCTTCGGAAAGCATGATCCCCGCCGCTTCAAAACCCTGATTCAGTATTTCTGTCCGATTCTCCATAATCCTCCCGATGTTTCACGTGAAACATGGGTTTATTATATCCCAATCCGGCCTTTCTGTAAAGGATTGAAATAAGTGGGGCCGTGTCAAGTTGTTGTGGACTTTTTTGTTGACAAGTCCGACGCGGTAGTTTCAGCCCGCCTGTCCGATCATGCGAAGCAGGCG
>CADBQE010000199.1 GCA_902796695.1 uncultured Lachnospiraceae bacterium | reverse complement strand
GACCGCCTTCGCCCTGCTTTCCGGGTTTTTAACCTTCGCCCTGATCAAAAACCGGCAGATCAGCGCGCGGAACGAACAGATCCTGCAGCAGAACGACGAGATCCTGCGGAAAAGCAACGAGATCTCCCGGCAGAACGACGAGATTCTGCGCCAGAATGACGAGATTTCCCGCCAGAAGGACGAAGTATCCCGCCAGCGCGACCGGGCCGTCAGCAATGAGATGAAGGTTCTGATCGAACAGGCCGGCATCTCCGTTGGCAGCGGCAACAAGCTGCCCGCCAGGAAGATCCTTTCGGAGGCAGCCGCCCTGCGGGAGACAGTGGGGGACAGCAACGACACCGACCTCTATACCGCACTGGAATACGCGGTCTACGCCGGCAGCTTTGAGACGGTACAGACCATCGACAACGACAGCCGGCAGTTCGACTCGCTGGTCTTTTCCCACAATGACAAATACCTGCTCGGCATCACCAACCTGAATTCCGCCACGCTGATCGACGCGGAGAACGGCGGCCTGCTGCTTACGGTCTCGCGCGCGGAAAACGCCATGCTCAGCAGCGTCGGCTTCACGAAGGACGACCGGTATTTCTATACGGTAGACTCCTGGTATAACTATGTCTGCGTGTACGATACGGAGACCGGTGAGCTGTATCGCCAGTTCAGCAGGAACGACGGCACGGCCTGGAACATCGGAGAAAAGATCTTTGCTCTGGAGGGGGACCGCCTGCTGATCCCGCTCCGCACGTCGCTCTTCCTCTGGGATCTGAAAAGCGACACCGGGGAAGAAATTCTGCCGTTAGAGGGCAACGGCTTCCTGTCCTATATCCAGCCGTTCATGGTGGATCTTTCCCCGGACGGGCAGTCCGTTGTGATCGGATCCCCCGGCTACCGGAGCGGCCTGATGATCATGTCCCTGGATGGGACAAAAACGACACCGCTGGAGAACGACGGGGACCGCGGCTACAGCCCGATCATGTTTTCGGGCGACGGCCGGCGCGTGGCCGCTTCCTCCGGCAATATGGTTTTTGTCTGGGACGCGGAGACCGGCGCCGTCATCCTGAAAAGCGTATACGGCAGCGCCTTCATGCTGAGCGAGGCCGTGATCAATTATGACGGTAGCACGCTGCTCCTGACGGATTCCGGTACGCTGGCCGCCATGGACGCGGCAAGCGGGAAGCTGCTGTGGGAAAAGACTGCAACCTCCAACATCGTCACGGAAGCCGCCGTTTCGCCCAACGGCCGCTACGTCTGCGCGGACGGCGGGATTACGGGCGTATTTGACATCCGGACCGGCGAAGTCCTAACCGCGCTGCCCTGCACCGCCTTCTCCAACGACGGCACCAAAGTCCTGAGCAATTCCTACGGCAGCGACCCAGCCCTCCTCATCACGCCGGAGGCCGCTACGGCCCGCCTCACGGACCGCTTCGACGGCGAGCTGTTCACCACGCCGCGCTATACCACCCCTTCGCAGGACGTCGCGCTGGGAGAGCTGCGCCACGTCTGCGGCGAATACTATTCCACGCCGCCCGGCAACGCGAACCGCAAGGCGGCCGTTTATATCGACCCGCAGACGAAATACGCTGCGTATACGCATTACGACGGCTTCATTGAAGTCTTTGACATCCGCGACCCGCAGAATGTGCTCTATTCTTGGTGCGTGGCCGAGCACTGCTACAACGCCGTGACCGACCTGGTTTTCCACGGCAGTCTTATGGCCTCCTGCGGCGGCTTTGACCCGCGCTGCGCGGTTTTTGACCTGGCAACCGGCCGGATGGTCCATGTCCTGCGCGGCACCGAATATGCGCACCGGTGTGAATTCAGTCCGGACGGCTCCAAGCTGATCCTGCTCTGCGGCCTCACGAAAAACATCATTTATGTCTATGCCGTCGATACCGGGACCCTGCTCTACCACTACACCGCGCCGGAGGGTCTCAGCTTTTCCGAGATCGGCTTTACGGCGGACGGCAGCGCCTCCGTCGCCATCCTGGAGGACGGCCGGGCGCTGGTGGGCGCGCTGTACGGATCGCTGGAGGAGCTGATCGGAAAGGCGGCGGAATAAACGCGGGGAATGCCGCCGGACCGTTTCATTTCACCAAAAAAGGATCTGATCACTCAGATCCTTTTTGATCTCCGAAATGGAGCTGAGGGGAGTCGAACCCCTGTCCGAAAGCCTATTC
>CADBQE010000198.1 GCA_902796695.1 uncultured Lachnospiraceae bacterium | reverse complement strand
CAGCGGAACCCTGCCCCGGGAACAGCTCATCTACGGCCGCCTGCCGCTCATGGTCTCGGCTCAGTGCCTCTTCAAAACAAGAGGCCGTTGCCGCAAAGAGCAGAAGCAGCCCGCCCTGCAGTATCCGGCCTTTACCCCCCTCACGGACCGCACCGGCGCTTCCCATTTCTGCGAAGCCCGCTGCCGCAGCTGCCTGAGCGTCCTGTACAACGCCGTCCCGCTGTACCTCGCGGACCAGCCCCTTTACGGCGACCGCCTGCGCCTCCACTTCACCACCGAATCCGCCCCCGAAGCCCGCGCGCTCCTGTCGCACCTGGAAGCCGCCCTGGCCGGCCTCGCCCCCGCCCCCCTCTCCGACACCCCCTTCACCCGCGCCAACTACCGCCGCGGCGTCGAATAACCCACCCACGGGGACAGGTACACCTGGCGATTTTCCCCGCCCCGCCCTTGACGCCCCGGCGATTCATGCTATAATAACGAGGTTACTAAAATGTTTGGGAGATACTCCATGAGAGATTTGAATAGATCCGACAACCCGAAGAAGCTGGGCCTGATGGGCCTGGTGATTATTGCCGTGCTGGCCTTTACCGCCGCCTGCGGCGCCAGCGTGCGCGAAAGCGATGAATCGGCCGCCTCCCGCTCCGGCGAGATCACGGAAGCCGATACGCTGCCCGTCGTGTCGCCCATTGTCACGGCCCCCGAAGAAGAACTGACCACGGAGCCGGAGCCTACCACCGTTAGCGAACCCTATCCCACCGACACCGAATACGTCGGCCCGGCCTTCACCTATACGCGCATGCCCGGCCATTACATCAAAACCGGCAAGGACTTCGGTATCGAGACCTATCACAGCCCGCTGGACAAGAACGCCAACGGCGTGGATGACCAGACGGACATCCTGCGCGGCGCCAAGGCATATCTGGAACGCAAGCCCCAGTACAACGCCTCCAGCTATTTCGCGGGCGGCTATCCGGAAATTAATGAAAACGGCGTCTGGGAAGGCGTCTGCACGGATGTGGTCGCGGCCGGCCTGGTAGCTGCGGGCTACGATTTCAAGAACCTCGTGGACGCGGATATCAAAAACCATCCCGACTGGTTCACCAAGGAGCTGGCGGAGCAGGGCCTGGGCCGCGAAGGCGCTTTCGAGATCGGCGAAGACAAGATCGATTTCCGCCGTGTGCGCGTGCTTTACCCCTTCTTCGAGCACCGGGCGGAGAAGCTGACCACGGATCTGACGGACCTGGCGGCCTGGCAGCCCGGCGACATCGTGATCTTCTTCGGCAGCAGCGGCCTGTGGAACGGCCACATTGCCGTGATTTCCGACCGCCGCGCGGATGACGGTGTCCCCTACGTGCTGCACCATGCCAACGAAGGCCAGACCCTCTACGAAGAGGACTACCTGGTCTCCACCAACAAAACCATCGTGGGCCACTACCGCTGGAACGGGTTTGACGGGGAATGACATGCTGAATACCACCCTGTGCTACATCCGCCGCGGTGACGCCTACCTGATGCTGCACCGCGTCAAAAAGGACCATGACCTCAACCACGGCAAATGGGTCGGCGTGGGCGGCAAATTCGAAGAAGGCGAAAGCCCGGAGGACTGTCTGCTCCGCGAAGTAAAGGAAGAAACCGGCCTGACCCTGACGCGCTTCCGCTTCCGCGGCATCGTCACCTTCGTGAGTGACGAATGGGGCACCGAGTACATGCATCTGTTCACCGCGGATGCATTCACCGGCACACTCACGGACACCCGGGAAGGCGTGCTGGCCTGGATCCCGGAATCCGGGATCGATGCGCTGCCCCAATGGGAAGGCGACCGCCTCTTCTTCCGGCTGATCCGGGATGACGCCCCGTTCTTTTCCCTCAAACTGAGCTACCGCGGCGACGATCTGGTGCGCGCGGTGCTGAACGGACGGGAGATCCCGCTCCCGGAACGCACGGACGGATGACCCGGAAATAAGAGAATAATCCGACAGGACGGATTCGACCCGAAAAAAAGGTTGACACGGCTGTCGGATTTTTTTATCTTATAATAAATTGCGCACAATCAGACAGCGCGCGGTCGGAACAGCCGAAGCGGCTTGAAACGGCCCGAAGCGGCTTAATTCAGCCCGAAAGCGGCTTAAAACGGCCCGGAACAGCCTGAACAGGAAAGGAATCCGCATGGAAAACACACATACAGCTGACAGATACGAAGCGATCCGGCTGAGAAATCAGCTCTGTTTTCCGCTGTACGCCTGTGCCAAAGAGGTGGTCCGCCGCTACCGGGAGCCGCTGTCCCCGCTGGATCTGACCTATACGCAGTATGTCGTCATGATGGCCCTGTGGGAATTCGGCAGCCTGACCGAGGGCGAACTCGGGGAAAAGGTCCGTCTGGATTCCGGGACGCTGGCGCCGCTCTTAAAGCGCCTGGAAGCCCGGGGCCTCATCAGCCGCGAGCGTCTGTGCACCAATGAACGGAAACTGCTGATCTCCCTGACGGAAAAAGGAGAGATCCTGAAGGAGGAGGCCGTGCACGTCCCGGAAGCCATGCGGGACTGCCTGGACCTGCAGGAGGAGGAACTGCAGCAGCTTAAGCAGCTGCTGGACAAAGCCCTGACGGGAATGACTTCCCGCTGAAACCGGAGGAAGCATATGGAATTCACCATGATCGAAACAGGCGCGTGGTCGCTGCTGCCGCCGCTCATCGCCATTGTACTGGCGCTTATCACCAAGGAGGTCTATTCCTCGCTGTTTATCGGAATCTTTTCCGGCATGCTCATCTACAGCTTCGCCGGAGGCGGAACGATCGTGTCCGCGGTTTCCACGACCTTCGATATGATGTTCTCGAAGATCTCGGACAATGCCTACATGATCATTTTCCTGGCGCTGCTGTGGGCGGTCGTGAGCCTGGTGTCAAAATCGGGCGGCAGCGAAGCGTACGGCCGCTGGGCCGGCCGGCGGCTGAAAACCAAGCGCTCCGCCTCCTTCGCCACATCGCTGCTGGGCGTGCTGATCTTTATTGACGACGGGTTCAACTGCCTGACCGTGGGGACCGTCATGCGCCCCATCACGGACCGTCTGCACATCTCCCGCGAGAAACTGGCCTATATCATCGATGCGACGGCGGCGCCGGTCTGCATCATCGCGCCGGTCTCCAGCTGGGCGGTCGCCGTAGCGAGCGAAGTCAGCCAGACGGACGGCTTCCACGTCTTCCTTTCCACGATCCCCTATAACCTGTATGCCCTGCTGACCATCCTTATGGTGCTCTTTATCTCCTGGTCCGGCCGGGATTTCGGGCCCATGAAGAGTGCGGAAGCGGCGGCTGCGCGGGCGGAAGTGCGGGAAGAGGCGGCGGACAGCTCCGTTTCCCACGGCAAAGGCCGTGTGATCGATCTGGTGCTGCCGATCCTGGTGCTGATCGTCTGCGCGATCTTCGGCATGGCCTATGTGGGCGGCTTCTTCGAGGGCGTGAGTTTCTCCGAAGCCATCGGCTATAATCCGACGGCCGGCCTGACGCTCGGCGCGTTTGCCGGTCTGATCACCGCCTTCCTGCTCTATATCCCGCGGAAGCTGATGAAGCCCCGTGAATTCATGAATACGATCGTGAGCGGGATCTCCAATATCGTGCCGCCCATGCTGATCCTGATCCTCTCCTGGAGCCTGGGAGGCGTCTGCCGGGAGCTGATCGGCACCGGCAAATTCATTTCCGGCTTCGTCAGCACGACGGATCTGCCGCTGGGCTTCCTGCCTTTCCTGATCTTCGTCGTGGCCGCGCTCATGAGCTTTTCGATGGGGACCTCCT
>CADBQE010000197.1 GCA_902796695.1 uncultured Lachnospiraceae bacterium | reverse complement strand
CGTCTCTTCGGACAGGATGGTATCGTCACTGATCTCGGGAGCAGCCTCATCGAAAACGCCTTCGTAAGGATTCTCCAGATCCAGTTCGACTGCCTCGGGGGATCCGACAAGGTCGGTATCGTCAAGAATTTCTTCAACTTCCGGATCGTAAAGGTTCGACTCTCCGGGGTCCTCTGTGAGCAGTTCCTGAGAGGTCGGTTCTTCGCTGCCGTTTATTCCTTCCGCATGGGCGGCAGGCTCCAGCAGGTTCAGAAGAAGGACAAGACACAGAAATACGGACAGTAATCTAAGCGATCTGTTTCTCACGATATTATCCTCCACAAAGAGAATGTCGATAAGTTATTTAATAACAGAATAACACGAATCCGATTCCATGTCAACAAAATTCGAGAAGATATTTAATCATGGTAAAAAAGTCCGGACACTCCTTTTGCAGGCCGTGCATCCCTCATTCATTCCCACTCCATGATGCCTCCTTCCGGGTCCGCCTGCAGGCTGACCGCCCGGCACATCTCCGCGTTATTGCAGGCGATACGTCCCGTGCCATCTCGTGCACGGTTTCCGACAAAAGCTCACGATTATCTTGACAGGAAAAGACATCTGTGATAGGATGAGCGCGATTGATGTCCGATTGAAACGGGCATACAGGGATAAAGGAGGGCAGGACGATGATTATTCGTGTCAGCAGAATCCGGAGGGAAGCTTCCCGTTAACTGAATAGATCTTCGAAACCCTTAAAAAGGCTTCCCGTAACCTGTTGAAGCAGATCAGACCGGTGCGCGCCTGAAAGGGCTGCGCGCTTTTTTTGTGCGGGAAGGAAGCAGGGGGACGGGAAGACTGTTCGGCATGACCGCCATCGCAAAAACATTTGACAGGACAGAAACAGACTATGACGGAAATCAGAAAAAAACGTAATACCGGAAAGAATATAAAGCTGCTCGGGCGGTTCCTGAAAGGCAGCCGGCTTTTATTTGCCGCCTCCATTGTGTCCGCCATGCTCTCCGCTTTGGCGGATATGGTGAACCCGCAGATTATCCGCATGGCGATCGACAACGCGCTGGGCGGCAAAGAGCCGAAGCAGCCGCAGTTCGTGCTGGACTTTGTGGAAAGTCTGGGCGGGTTCGCGTACCTGGGGCAGCATCTGTGGATCATGGCTCTGGGGATCGTGATTGTGGCGGCGGTGAAGGCCGCGGCGCAGTATTCGTTCCGCGTGTGCAATACCAAAGCTGCGGAAACGCTGGTCAAGACCATGCGGGATTCGCTGTTCGGGCATATCCAGCGCCTGCCGTTCTCCTGGCACGGCTCAAACCGCACGGGCGATATTATCCAGCGATGCACTTCGGACATCGATACCATGAAAAACTTCGTGTCCGAGCAGCTCACGCAGGTCTTCCGCATTGTGATCCTGCTGGCTTTTTCCATCGTTTTCATGGTGCGGATGGATGCCGGGCTGACGCTGATCGCGCTGATCCCCATGCCGTTTATCATCGGCTACTCGCTGGTCTTCCACCGGAGCATCGGCAAAGGCTTTGAGGAATGCGACGAATGCGAGGGCGTTCTGTCGGCCATGGTGCAGGAGAATCTCACCGGCGTGCGCGTGGTGCGGGCATTCGGCCGCGAGCGCTATGAGCGCGACCGGTTTGAAAAGCAGAACAGGCTGTATACCGACCTCTGGATCAAACTCTCGCGGGTCATGGCCCGCTACTGGAGCACCGCGGACGTGCTGAGCGGCCTGCAGGTGATGCTGGTGGTGGTCTTCGGGGCGGCCTTCTGCATAAATGGCCGCATGCAGTCCGGCGAATACGTGGCGTTCGTGTCCTACAACGCCATGCTGGTATGGCCCATCCGCATGCTGGGCCGCATGATCTCGGAGATGAGCAAGGCCGGCGTGTCGCTGGACCGCATTGCCTATATCATGGACGCGGAGGAAGAAGCGCCGTCGGAGAAGGGCTTAAAGCCCGATCTGCACGCGGACATCGTATTCGACCACGTGAGCTTCTCCTATGAGAACAGTCCGGAGATGCTGCACAATATCAGCTTCACGCTGCCGGCCGGCCATACGCTGGGCATCATCGGCGGTACGGGGAGCGGCAAATCCACACTGATGGCGCTGCTCACCAAGCTGTACCAGCTGGGCCCGGGCTGCGGCCGCATTACGATCGGCGGGGTGGATATCCGCGACATCGACACCGGATATCTGCGGGAAAATAT
>CADBQE010000196.1 GCA_902796695.1 uncultured Lachnospiraceae bacterium | reverse complement strand
TACAGTCTGATACACGCGGGATTCGATGACTTTTCCGGACTTTTCCAGAGCGGAAAACTGTTCTGCGCTGATGAACCGGTATTCTTTTCCGTCCATTTCGCCGCTGCGGGGCGGACGCGTGGTGGTCATCAGGACCGGGTGCAGCACACCCGGGAAGCGTTTCAGCAGTTCTTTTTCCAGGCTGTCCTTGCCGGAAGCACTGGGGCCTATCAGATAAAACAGTTTTCCCATGATCGTTCCTTTGCGATGATTTCCCGGCGGTTTGATCCGCCGGGGAAATATTATACGCCGTTTCCGCCGGTTCCGCAAGTCCAAGCTTCCGGACTTCGGACGGCCGGCTGTACGGACTTCGAACGGCCGGCTGTACGGACTTCGAACGGCCGGCTGTACGGACTTCGAACGGCCGGCCCTGTCTCCCGGTTCAGAGCTGCTGCAGCTTACGCGCCGGCCTGCTCATGGTCCAGCACCAGGCGGAACTGGGTTTCGTACAGTTCCCGGTAGACGCCGTCCTTTTCCAGCAGTTCATCGTGCGTGCCGGATTCCGCGATCACGCCGTTCTGCACCACCAGGATGCGGTCCGCCTTCAGGATCGTGGAGAGCCGGTGCGCGATGACCAGACTCGTACGGTCCTCCATCAGCAGTTCCAGGGCGTTCTGGATCGCGGCTTCGGATATGGAATCCAGCGCGGAGGTGGCTTCGTCCAGGATCAGCAGCTGCGGATCCTTCAGGATCACCCGGGCAATGGAGATGCGCTGCTTTTCGCCGCCGGACAGCTTCAGTCCGCGGTTGCCGACAACGGTATCATAGCCGTCCGGCTGGTTCATGATAAACTCATGGATGCTGGCGGCCCGGCAGGCGGCCTCCAGTTCTTCCTGCGTCGCGTCTTCTTTGGCATAGAGCAGATTGTCCCGGATCGTTCCGTTAAACAGGTACGTGTCCTGCGTGACCACGCCGATATGACTGCGCAGGTATGTCAGGTCGATCTCCCGCACGTCGACGCCGCCGATCGTGACCCGGCCGGCCTGCACGTCGTACAGACGCGGGATCAGGTTCACCAGCGTGGATTTTCCGGAGCCGGAAGGGCCGACGATGGCATACATTCTGCCGCCCGGAACCGTAAAACTGACGTCGGTCAGCAGCGGTTTGTCCGGCAGATAGGAAAAGGCCACATTTTCAAAGCGGATATCCTGGTGCCCCATCTCCGGCTTTAAGCCGTTTTCGGGATTGCGGATCGTGATCTCGCGGTCGAAATAATCGAAGATCCGGGAAAACAGTGCCAGAGAGCGGGTAAAGTCCACCTGCAGATTCAGAAGCGATTCCACCGGCCGGTACAGCCGGTTGATCAGCGATACGGTCGCGGTAATGGTACCGACCGTGAGCGTCGGATCCCAGTTCCGGATGATAAACAGGCCGCCCGCGAAATAGATCAGAAGCGGTCCCAGCTGCGTGAACATGCCCATGACGACGCTGAACCAGCGGCCGCTGCGGGCTTCCCGGAGCGAGACCTGCGTCACTTCCTCGTTCACCTTCTGGAAGCGCTCGTATTCCCGCTCTTCCCGGGTGAACAGTTTGATCAGCAGGGAACCGCTGACGGACAGGTTCTCGTTGATCAGCTGGTTCATTTCGTCCCGCTTTTCCTGTCCTTCCGAAAGCAGTTTATAGCGGGTCTCGCCCACTCTTCTGGTGGGCAGGATCAGCAGCGGGATCACCAGGATTCCCACTAACGCCAGCTGCCAGCTCATGGAAAACAGCGCGACCATCGTCGTCACCACTGTTGCGATATTGCTGACGATGCTGGACAGCGTGCCGGAGATCACGCTGCTGACGCCGCTGATGTCCGTATTCATGCGGGTGATGATATCGCCCTGCTTCTCCGTCGTAAAAAACGCGTGCGGCATATGCTGCAGATGATCGTACATCTGCCCCCGCATGTCAAAAATGATGCGCTGGCTGATCCAGGAATTGATATAGCTTTCCGCGACGCCGATCACGCGCGAGAGCGTCAGCGTGACAAAAGCGAGGATCAGAAGCTTCACCAGCATGGCCATATCGCGGCCCACCAGCGCTTCGTCCACGATCCGCCCGGTGATGATGGACGGCAGCAGGCCGACCGCGGCCGAGATCAGGATCGTGACAAAAACCAGGATAAACTGCAGCCGGTAAGGCTTCAGGTAACCCAGGATCCGTTTCAGCAGGCCTTTGGTGACTTTCGGCCTGTTCTTTTTTTCTTCCTCCGTCAGGAACCCGCGGGGCCCCATTCCCATTCTTCCGCCCATATAAAACTCCTCAGCAACGGATGCACGGACAGGCTTTAGCGGCCGGTCCGCGGGGACCTGATCATTCAGGCTTCCAGAACACCGGCCGCTTTTTCCAGGAGATCGCGGATCGGCAGGTGCTGCGGGCAGGATTCCTCGCAGGCGCCGCAGCGGATGCAGTCGGATGCTTTTCCGGCATCGCGGGTCCTCATTTTATAGCTTCTTGCCGCGGTTTCCCGGTTGCCGAAGCGCAGGAACTGATTGTATGCGGAGAAAATGCCGGGGATCCGGATCTGCATCGGACAGCCTTCCACGCAGTATTTGCAGGCCGTGCAGCCGATCTGGCGCTGGGAGGCCAGCACTTCTCTGACGGCTTCCACCGCGCGGAGCTCCGCGTCGCTTAACGGACGGAATGCATCGGGGTTCATAAAGGACATATTGTCCTTCATCTGCTCCAGCGTGGACATGCCGGAAAGGACCGCCAGGATGCCGTCCAGAGAGGCCACGTAGCGGATGGCCCAGGAGGCCAGGGAAGCTTCGGGGTTCATTGTTTTCAGGATCTTCTCCGCGGCTTCCGGCAGCGTTGCCAGCGTGCCGCCCTTGACGGGCTCCATGACCACGACCTGCTTGCCGTGGCGTCTGGCGGTCTCATAGATCCCGCGGGACTGCACGTCCGGATTTTCCCAGTCCGCGTAGTTGATCTGCAGCTGGACAAAATCAGCTTCCGGATGCTCGGTCAGGATCTGATCCAGCACTTCGGGCGTATCGTGGAAGGAAAAGCCGCAGTGCCTGATAAGGCCTTCCGCCTTGCGGTCCGCGATGAACTGCCAGGTGTCAAACTGCCGGTGAAGGTCCAGATTGCCGGTTCCCAGCGCATGAAGCAGGTAATAATCAAAGTAGCCGGCACCTGTGCGCTCCAGACTGGTATAAAACTGCTGTTTCGTGCTTTCCGCGGTGCGCGGCTGCACGCCGGTATTCATCTTGGTCGCGAGCGTATAGCTTTCGCGGGGGTGCCGGTCCGTCAGGATCTTCTTCGCGGCTTCTTCCGAGCCTTCATACACATACGCGGTGTCAAAATAGGTGCCGCCGTTTTCCAGAAAATGGTCCGTCATGGCCGAACTCTGGGCAATGTCGATACTTCCGTCCTCCAGACGGGGCAGGCGCATCAGGCCGAATCCGAGTTTGCTGCTCATGTTGTTTCTCTCTTTCCGGATCCGTCAGGAGATCCTAAAGTCTTTCGTATCGCGGCCAGCAGATCGAGTCTGGCCGTCAGTTCTTCTCTTCTGGCTTCTTCTCCGGAAAGTCCCTGAAGACGCTCCCGGAGCCGTTCCGCTTTTGCGGTTTCCCGCAAAAGATAATTGCTGTAAGTTTCCAGGTCCGCGGACGATACATTTTTGCCGAAGCACAGTTCCTCCTGCGAAAGGGTCTGCGCCTCGCCGGGATGCACCCGGAGGATGAAATAATATTTGCCGTCCTCTTCCAGGATCCGTTCTTCGTCAATGAAATAGGATTCCTGCCAAAGAAAGCTTCTGAATGCCTCCAGTTCGGACTGCGGGGAAAGGATCAGGCAGGAGGCTGCGGCCGCCGTTTCCCGTCCGTTTTCGAGGATGCGCCGCATGAGCGCGCCGCCCATTCCGCTTACGATGATCACGTCCGCCTCGCCGGGACGAACGGGGGCCAGGCCGTCTCCCAGGCGCAGACTGACACGGTCTTCCAGACCACGGGTCCGGATCAGGGAACGGGCCGCTTTCAGCGGGCCGGGCCTTAAGTCCGTAGCGATGACGTGCGGACAGATCCCCCGGCCGGCCAGCGCGGCCGGGATCAGCCCGTGGTCCGTTCCGATATCGGCCGCCGTGGTGCCGGGCGGAACCAGGCCGGCAATCGTTTCCAAACGTCGCGAAAGCGCCACTTAAACCTCCACTTTAACCGTTCCGGCATCCGCCGGCTCCGCTTCGCCTTCGGCCTTCGCCAGGTTCTCTTTGGCTTCCGCCTGCGCGATCTCGCTTTCGACGGAGGCAACGATCTCCTCATACTGCACCGGATCCATCTCCGGCAGTTCCTCCAGGGAGGTCAGATTGAAGCGGCGCAGAAATTCCTCGCTGGTGCGGAACAGGATGGGGCGGCCGGGCGCATTCAGGCGTCCCGCTTCTTCCACCAGTCCGTATTCCACCAGCTTATTGACCGCATGATCGCTGGAGACACCGCGGATCCGCTCAATATCTCCTTTGGTGACCGGCTGCTTGTATGCGATGATGGACAGAGTTTCCAGCACCACCTCCGTAAGCGCCGGCTGCGAAGGCTTTTTCACCAGTTTGATCAGCGTTTCATAGCAGCCTTCCGCGGTGGAAAGCTGCAGTTTATTCTCCAGGGTCAGGAGCCGCAGCCCCCGTCCGCTGTTTTCATATTCTTCCGCGAGAGATTTTGCGAGGGCTTCCACCTGTTCACGGTCGATCCCCATGGTTTCCGCCAGCAGATCCATGTCCACCGCGTTCCCCATGGCAAACAGGACGCCCTCCAGAATGTATTCCGGTTTCATGCCGCACCTACCAGTATAAAGTCATCCCGGGTGCTGTCATCCGTCAGACGGATCTCCCCGGTCTTGATCAGTTCCAGAACCGCCATAAAGGTCACCACGACTTCCAAACGGGAAGCCGCTCTGCCGAGCAGACTGCGGAAGGAATGGCGGCCCGGCTTTAAGACCAGCGTTCTGACGTGGTCCAGGCGGTCGCCGATCCGTACCGCTTCGCGTTCGATCTCTCCGAAATGGCTGTGGACCGGATCGTGCCTCTCCTCCAGACGTTTCAGGATATCCCGGCAGATGCGGTAAAGACGCTCTTCCGTCACATTTTCCAGCAGGCGGTCCAGATCCACGGGCGGCCGGTACCGCTCCACTTCGCGCGGGAGGACTTTCGTGCGGTAGAAAAAGCGGTCGCTGCCTTCCTGCATGACATTCAGATCGCCGGACAGCAGCTTGAATTTCTTGTGTTCCAGCAGCCGCTGCACCAGTTCGGCGCGGGGATCCTCTTCCTCCGGAAGATCCGTCACGGGCTTCGGCAGCAGCATTCTGGCTTTGATGTCCAGGAGCGTAGCCGCCATCACAATGAATTCACTCAGATCATCCAGCCGTTCCTCCCGCATGAGAGCCAGATATTCCAGATACTGCTCGGTGATCAGGGAGATCGGGATGTCGTAGATATTTACTTTATTTTTATCGATCAGATGGAGCAGCAGGTCAAGAGGGCCTTCGAAGCTGTCCAGTTTCAGGGAATATTCCATACTGTAAAAACCTGTCGGATACATTTTGTGGCAGGCTGTAACCGGGCGTACTACCACATCTTGAGATTGTAGCAAAAAAGAAAGAGAGAAGCAATAAAAACTTCTCTCTACTTTCCGACCAGGTCGATGATCGGAATCTCCCGGGGATTGAATACCCGAAGCGGAATCGTATGCGTGCCCATTCCGGCGGAGACGATCATCTGCGTACCCCCTTCCCGGTACAGCCCTTTCGTATAAGGGGGAAACAGTTCGAATCCCGGGCCGATCACGCCGCCGGCAAACGGCAGCCGGCCCTGCCCGCCGTGGTAATGGCCGGACAGCACCAGATCCGCGCCCCATTCCGCATACGCCTGCAGATAGGCCGGGTGGTGCGCCAGCAGGATCTGGAACGGCCGGGGCGGGCCCAGGATCTCCCGGATCTCATCGGCGGACGGGGCTTTCCTTTGGCCGCGATGATGCGTAAACTGCTCTTTTCCGAGCGCCAGGCCGCTGATCGTCAAAGGATTATCCTCATCTCCCAGGCTGGCAGAGTCATTGTTCAGGAATACAACGCCCTTTTTCTCCAGCGCCCGCCTGAACTGCCGGTAATCCGCGGCATATTTCCCGGCGGCTTCCCAGGTGGATTCATGGTTGCCTGGTGCGTAATAGACCGGCCAGCGCGCCGCCAGCTTCGCGGCGCAGCCGTACCCGCGCGTAAAACGGGGCGGCGTCAGGCCCGTAGGACGGTTGACCATATCGCCGGCGATCAGGATGAGATCCGGAGCTTCGAGTTCCAGCGCTTTAATCAGACTGCCGTACAGATTATTATGCAGATCCGTCAGAACAGCCAGCCGGATGACAGCCGGACGGCGCCAGCAGGAAACCGGAACGGTATAATAATGCGGCCGGATCAGAGCCAGGTCCCCGCCGTGCGGCTTACACTCCATCTTTCTTTCCTTCCTTCCAGAGGCCGTCGTATTCCACGGAACCGTCCGCGGCATACAGGATCCCGTGTCCGTCGGGGCTGTCGTATTTCCAGCTGCCGACATAGCGGCAGCCGTTATTATGATTCCCGCTCACGGCTTCGCAAAAAATCCGGGGAGCGGGCTGCGGCGCCGGCTCCCCGGAACTCCGGTTACGGGTTTTATTTCAGTCCCATTTCCTCTCTGACTTCAATGAAGCACTTCACCGCGAAGTCCAGATCTTCCTTCGTGTGCGCGGCGGAGAGCTGGGTGCGGATGCGGGCTTTGCCCTTCGGCACCACGGGGTACGAGAAGGCTACGACGTAGACGCCTTTGGCCATCATGCGCTTCGCAAATTCCGCGGCGGTGCGCTCGTCGTACAGCATGACGGGGACGCAGGGGTGCGTGCCGGGGATGATGTCAAAGCCGTTGTCGGTCAGCAGTTTGCGGTAGTAGACCGTGATCTCTTCCAGATGGTCCCGCAGAGCGGTGCTTTCTTCCAGCATATCGATCATTTCCATACTGGCGCCGGCGATGGCGGGAGCCAGGGAGTTGGAGAACAGGTAAGGACGGCTGCGCTGACGCAGCAGGTCAATGATCTCCTTCCGGCCGCTGGTATAGCCGCCGGAGGCTCCGCCGAGGGCCTTGCCCAGCGTACCGGTGATGATGTCCACGCGGCCCATCACGCCGTTGTATTCGGCCGTGCCCTTGCCGTGCGCGCCGACAAATCCGACCGCGTGAGAATCGTCCACCATGACCATGGCGCCGTATTTGTCCGCCAGGTCGCAGATGC
>CADBQE010000195.1 GCA_902796695.1 uncultured Lachnospiraceae bacterium | reverse complement strand
TTATATATAAAAGACACAGAACCTGTTGCATTCTCACGAGTGCTGCCCTTATGTCAATACTTTTGAACCCCCTCAGAAAGCCCGTAAATTGGGCATTTCTTGGGATTCCGGCTTTGCACACCCCTGGTTAGAACGCCTGATCTGACGCCGAAAAATGGCTGAAACCGCTCCTTTCTGGCGCTGGCAATGCACCCCCTCTTGCGATGCCCTGTAAGAATGTAATATATAGAACCGGCTCCCTGCTGGCATGAAATCGTGCTGGCCGGGGGCCGTTTTTTGTTTTGTCCATACTGCCCAGCCCGCTTTGTGTAAATGGTAGAACATCAGATTTATCGCCCACGGACCTTTACTTTCAGAGCGTTTAGAGTGATGTATAGGGCACCGCTAAGGAGCGGATGCGAGCCGCCCGCATGAGCGGAATAAAAACACGGGAGGATCAAACATGAAGATCATTGGAGAAAGAAAGGCTGCGGCTGCGAGGCTGGCAGAACTGACCGGGGAGCGGGCTATGTACACGAAAATGCCACGCTGCGCATATGAAGTTGGCTCCTTCGCCATTGAGCGGGACGGAACCGTCACAGCGTCTGAAAGCGCCGACTTTGTTGCGTACGCTTGCCCAGGAAGGGCTTCTGGAAGGCTGGGAGGAACCGGTTGGGGAAACCCCTGCCGATGCCGCAGAAGCCGCCATAGAGGCACAGGACGCTCCTGCGGAGGACGCCACGCCTGATGCCCTGACAATCAGCCTGCCGCTGAACGGGCACACGGCGAACAGCCTACGCAACCTTGTAACCATGATTTACAGCCGGGGCAACCTGATCTCCAAAGCGATGGGTGGGTGTTTCGCCTGCCCCTTGGAACAGGTGGATGCACTGAAGGATTGTCTGACGGTCGAAAACGTGATCACGCGACTCACCCCTGACCTCATCGGCCTGACCATCACGACTGACACCATCACCTTCACAGGATTCCCGCTTCCGGACGACCCCGAAAAAGTCCAAGCCTTCACCCAGTTTGCCGCGCAGATGAACAGGCTGGCGAAGGAGCAGAAGCGCACCCAAGCCAAGACCGTAGACGCCACAAACGAAAAGTACATCTTCCGCATTTGGCTTCTTGCTCTCGGCATGGGCGGCGACGAATTCAAAACCGCCCGCCGTGTGCTTCTCGATCCCCTCTCCGGCAACGCCGCTTTCAAAGATCAGGCCATGGAAGAACGCTGGAAGGCGAAGCAGGCTGCAAAACGGGACGCGCTGCGGGCTGCAAAAGCAGCTCATGCTGAGGAAAACGAAGAATGTGACACCGACGAGGAGGCTGGTACCAATGCGGATCCCGAATGAAGAAACAGTTGAATCGTTGCGCAAGGTCTACCCCGCAGGTTGTCGTATAGTCTTGGATTTCATGGACAATTCTGCCACCCCGCCTGTAGGTACACAGGGAACGGTGATTGGCATTGATGTACAGGCGTCGGTCATGGTTAACTGGGATAACGGCAGTAGGCTGAATGTGACAGAAATTGATCGGATTCATAAGGTCGGAACTGAAGATGAAGCCGTGATTACGCTGAATTGGTATGGCGTTCACCAGCAATCAGAGGATTCCTACTGCCCACGGTGCGGTGATATGATGTGGGGCCCGACGGCGCGGCACGCTCTGAGCCGATATGCACGGATTTTTGTTTGTGATAGTTGCGGCGTCGAAGAAAGCCTGGAATGCGCTGGAATCGTAGCAAAGCGTCCGCTGATCGAGTGGTGCTGCATGATGATTCCGTCAATTGACGACGTGGCGAAGGTAAGAAGACTGGACTGAAAACTATAAAACCAAGATTCAGTGCATTCAGGCACAGTAGCGCTTCACTTCTTCGGAGGTGGGGCGCTTTTATGAACGGATTGGAAAGAATCCCGCTGATGCCTTGATTTTGTTCCAGATTTTGCGTATAATATTCTCTGGTAATTGTGTGCATAATGACTTTGGGAGCGATGACGATGGAACAATATATGACCATTAAGGAAGCCTCCGAAAAATGGGGCATCGGAATCCGACGTATCAACACCCTGTGCCATGAAGGCAGAATCGAAGGTTGTGTAAAATTCGGGGCCTCCTTTGCCATTCCCTCTGATGCGGAAAAACCTTCTGACAGGCGTATCAAAAGCGGGAAATATATCAAGAAGAAGGACGGTGATCAGGAGTGAAAACCGAGGACATCCAGCGGATGGCGCATGACATCATTGATCGCTGTGCCGTGGAAAATGACCATATCGAATACAAGAAATCGACGGTCAGCAAGGACGGCATTCTTAAAACAGCCTGCGCTTTTGCGAATAACTATATGAACCGTGAGATTGGCCTGCTCTTTATCGGGATCGAAGAAGAGGATGATGAAGCAACCGGGAGGAAAGCCGTTCCCGTTCGTCCTATCTCCGGCATAGACGAAGCGAACATTGAGACCACGGAGAATGAGATCAAGTCGCTGCTCGGCCATGTTCATCCAAAGCCAGTGTATCACTTGCTCCAGGACAAAATTGATGGTCGCTTCTATATCATCCTTGCCGTTGAGCCAGGTAACAATGGACCTTATGAAACGGATCAGAAGGCAGAAAAGGACAAAAAGATCAACTTAAAAGCCGGGAGGTACATCCGTATCCGGCGCGATTCCCGTATACCCAACCGCACGGAGGAATTTGAGCTTCTGCGGAAATTTGCGGAGTTTCATTTTTCGTCAGAACTGAACAGAGAGGCAACGCTTGACGATCTGAGCTTTGAATACATGAAAGAATACCTCGTTCGCACAAATGCTGCGGAGGATATTCGGAATCTGACAAAACTGGAAATGGCGGAAGCGCTGCATCTGATCGATTCGAGCGAATACGGCGGTTACAGAGCGAAGAACTTTGCCGTGCTGATGTTTGCCGAAAGGCCAGCGGATTTCATTCCCTATGCCTATGTGCGGATTATCCGGGAAGTTAAAGGAACGGACAAGATGGAATCGAAGACCTTTGACAGCCCTGTATGGATTCAGGCTCAGCAAGTGCGCGACTATTTCCGCGACAATATTATGTCAATCTATACGGTTCGGGAACCCGGCGTATCCGGTGCGCATCGGGTTTCCAACTGGCCGTTGGAAATGTTTGAGGAACTTGCCACTAATTGCATTCTGCATAAAGATTACTCCCGAAAAAAGACGATTGAAATCGAAGTGTATCGGGATCATATCGCATTCATCAACCACAACAGGCCTTTACCACCTGTGACCATTGAAGATCTGAACCAGCAGATTGTATTTACCGACCGCCAGTATGTTAACGATGAGCTGAAAGAGATGTTCGTCAAGCTGGATTTGATCCAGTCCTACGGTTCAGGCATCCGCCGGGCTAAGGCAGCCATGGAAGTCAACGGCTCTCCGAAGCTGGTCTTCAGCCCGAATAATGATACGGACGATTATACGCTTGCTGTCGCCTATATAAATGAGGAGTTTGCACGGATTCAGGAGGAGAACGATCAAAGTGTCAGTGACATTGGCACTGAGAATGGCATTGAGAATGGCATTGAGAGTAAAGCACCCGCCACAGCTGAGTTTATAAAGATCTATTCTGAAAGCAGGAGAAAAACAGCTGTGAAGATTGCTTTAGAGATCCTGGCAAATAGCATGATGACCATTCCGCAAATATCAGAAAACTCTGGTGTATCAAAACGTACTGTGGCAAGATATATGAAAGAATTCCAGGATGCAGGTGTTTTGATCCGGGAAGGCAGCGATACCAGCGGCAAATGGATTTTAATGTAGCAATAATGCGGCAGGGAAAGGTGGGACACAAAACATGAGAAAAATACTCTACGGCTTTCTCGGCTGCCTGATCCTGATTGCCCTGTTCCTTGGCATCCAAAGGCTGACGTCCACGCATGTGGAGTCCTGGGGCCCGGATGTTTCCCCGTCTGCATTCTCCGGGCAGATCTACAGCATCAAAGAGACGGATTTTCGCATGTATGACTGGGCGCTGTATGATCCCGACGATTTCGCTGAATACGGGACAGACCTTCCATCCGGCGAGGCTCCTTTAGAATACAGCACCTCATCCGATGGGAAGAACATCTCTCAGTACTACCGCAGCGATTTTGCAAGGTTCCGGACGGACTATCTGGAGTTGCGCCTGGAGTCTGGGAAAACTTATGGCATCCATGTAGAAAATGCCACCTATGCCATGAAGCTCTGGGTCGACGGTGAGCTGCTGGCGGAAAACGGCACTGTCAGTGACACGGCAGAAGGCTTTGTCCCGCTTACCAGAAGCAACACGGTTTACTTTACCGCCACAGACGATCTGACGCGGATCGTTCTGCAGCGGGCGAAC
>CADBQE010000194.1 GCA_902796695.1 uncultured Lachnospiraceae bacterium | reverse complement strand
CAAAATGTGACAAAGGAACCGTCCCCCTGTCACATGTCACGGGAACCGATATCGTAGGGGCCGCCGGCCCAGGCCGCCCTCTCTTGCCGCTGTGCGGCAATTCACCTTGTGTGTCAGCGGCCCGCGGGAGCAAGGCAAAATGTGACAAAGGAACCGTCCCCCTGTCATGTTTTGCTTGACAAATACCGGGCGGGGGTATATGATGAGGGGGAAGGATACCCCGGGCCGGTATTGCGGTTCGGACCGGCGGGAGACGCCGGAGGAAGGATCTGGCATGGATAATACCTGCTGTCATCCCAAAAAGTTGCGGGATGAAAGGGAAAAGAGGAATCTGATGAACCGGCTGAAGCGGATCGAGGGACAGGTGCGCGGTCTGCAGAATATGCTGGAGCAGGATGCGTACTGTCCGGAGATCATGATTCAGGTTTCCGCGGTGAATCAGGCGCTGAACAGTTTTAATAAGGTGCTGCTCGCGGAGCACATCCGCAGCTGTGTGACGGATGATATCCGGGACGGCAGAACGGAGACGGTCGACGAGCTGGTAGAAACACTGAAGAAGGTGATGAAATAATGGATCAGTATACTGTGACCGGGATGAGCTGCGCGGCCTGCAGCGCCCGGGTGGAAAAGGCCGTATCCGGTGTGGAAGGGGTCACGGAATGCACGGTGAGCCTGCTGACGAATTCCATGGCGGTGAAGGGAAGCGCGTCTCCGGAAGCCGTTGTCCGCGCAGTGGAAGCGGCGGGCTACGGGGCGGTCCTGCGCGGCGCGCCGGCGGAAGGCGCCTCCTATCAGGCCCGTCTGAAGCAGACCCGGGAAGCGCTGGAGGATAAGGAGACCCCGAAGCTGAAGAAGCGCCTGATCATTTCCGCGGCGCTGCTGCTGATCCTGATGTACTTTTCGATGGGTCACATGATGGCGGGCTTCCCGGCGCCGAAGGCCTTCGACAACATGGTCTTCATGGGCATCTTCCAGCTGTGCCTGGCACTTGCCGTCATGGCGGTCAACGGAAAATTCTTCCGCAGCGGCATCAGCTCGCTGCTGCACCGCGCCCCGAATATGGACACCCTGGTGGCGCTGGGCTCCGGCACCGCCTTTGCCTACTCGCTGGCGGAGCTGCTGCTGATGGCGCTGGCGCAGGGGGACATGAACCATGCGGAAGTCATGCGCCTGGGTGAAAACCTGTATTTTGAAACGGCGGCCATGATCCCCACGCTGATCACGGTCGGCAAGCTGCTGGAATCCCTCTCCAAGGGACGCACCACCGACGCGCTGCGCGGCCTCATGGAACTGACCCCGCAGACGGCGGTTCTGCTGAAGGACGGCCGGGAAGTCACCGTGGATATCGAAGCCGTGAAGACCGGCGACATTTTTGTCGTGAGGCCAGGCGAAAGCATCCCCGTGGACGGCATTGTGGAATCCGGAAGCGGCGCGGTGAACGAAGCCGCCCTGACCGGGGAGAGCATCCCCGTGGACAAGCAGGCGGGCGATCCGGTCTCCGCCGCTACCGTCAACGGCTCCGGCTATCTGACCTGCCGCGCCACCCGCGTGGGACAGGATACGACGCTCTCGCAGATCATTCAGATGGTTTCGGACGCGGCGGCCACCAAAGCGCCGCTCGGCCGCATCGCGGATAAAGTGTCCGGCATTTTCGTGCCGACGGTCATCGGGCTGGCGCTGCTCACCATGGCCGGCTGGCTGATCGCCGGGAAGGAGTTCGGCTTTGCCGTGGCCCGCGGGATCTCCGTGCTGGTCATCAGCTGCCCCTGCGCGCTGGGCCTGGCCACGCCGGTGGCGATCATGGCGGGCAGCGGCGTCGGCGCGAAAAACGGCATTCTGTTCAAGACGGCCGCCGCGCTGGAAGGCGTCGGACGCACGCAGATCCTGGCCATGGACAAGACCGGCACGCTGACCAAGGGCGAGCCGGAAGTCATGGGCCTGTATCCGGCGGAGGGCGTATCCGCCTCTGAACTGCTGCGGCTGGCCGCGGCGCTGGAAGCGAAGAGCGAGCACCCGCTGGCAAAAGCCGTCATGAAAAAAGCTGCGGAAGACGGCATTTCCGCTCCGCCCGCGGATGATTTTGCCGCGCTGCCCGGCAACGGCCTGACGGCCCGCCTGGGCACCCTGACCTTAAAAGGCGGCAGCCTGAAATACATGACGGGCGAACTGGCGCTGCCGGAGACGGCTTCCCGTCAGGCCGCCGCGCTTTCGGAGCAGGGCCTGACGCCGCTGCTCTTTGCCCGGGACAGCGACTATCTGGGGATCATCGCGGTGGCGGATGCCCTGAAGGAGGATTCCCTGGCCGCGGTAGCCTATATGGAAGAACTGGGCTTAAAGACCGTCATGCTGACCGGCGACAATGAAAAGACCGCCCGCGCCGTCGCGGCGAAGGCCGGTGTGAAGGACGTGGCGGCCGGCGTGCTGCCCCAGGGCAAGGAAGAGGTGATCCGCTCGCTGGCGGAGCAGGGAAAAGTCGCCATGGTAGGCGACGGCATCAACGATGCGCCCGCCCTGGTGCGCGCGGACGTGGGCCTGGCCATCGGCGCCGGAACGGACGTGGCACTGGATGCCGCGGACATCGTCCTGATGAAGAACTCGCTCATGGACGCGGCGGCGGCGGTAAAACTCGGTCGCGCCACCATCCGCAATATCCACGAGAACCTGTTCTGGGCCTTTATTTACAACCTGATCTGCATCCCGCTGGCCATGGGCCTGCTCGGGATCGAATTAAAACCCATTTACGGAGCGGCGGCCATGAGCCTGTCCAGCTTTACGGTGTGCATGAACGCCCTCAGGCTGAACCGGGTCAGACTGTATCCCGCCTCGGCTAAGGCGGCGGCAGACCCGCACCCGGCCGGGGAAGCGCCCGCTCCGCCCGTTCCGGAAAAAGCATCCGGTCCGTCACAGAAGGAGGAAACGACAATGACGAAAACCATGGAGATCGAAGGCATGATGTGCACGCACTGCGAAGCACGCGTGAAGAAAGCGCTGGAAGCCCTGCCGGGCGTAAAATCGGCGGTTCCCAGCCACGAAAAAGGGACCGCGGTCGTGGAATTGACCGAAGAAATCGCGGATGAAGTCCTGAAAAATGCCGTGGAGGCGCAGGATTATAAGGTAAAAGCCATCGTTTGATTTCAAAAAACAGTTATTCCGGGGCGAGGGGGAAACCTCTTGCCCTTTTTTCTTTCCTATGGTAAACCTGAGATATAAAAAGAAGTACGGAAATACTCCCGGAATAATATCTGCTGAAGGAGGCGCCTGATGAAAGTCGGATGCGTAAAAGAAATCAAGAACAATGAGAACCGCGTGGGTCTGACCCCGGACAACGTGAAGGCTTATGTAAGAGCCGGCCACACCGTGATGATCGAAAAAGGAGCCGGTCTGGGCTCCGGTTTCACGGATGCGCAGTATGAAGCGGCGGGCGCCGTGATCATCCCCACGGCCGAACAGGTCTGGAATGATGCGGAAATGATCGTCAAGGTCAAAGAGCCCCTGGAGCCGGAATACAAGCTGATGAAAGAGGACCAGATCCTGTTTACATACCTCCATCTGGCCGCCGACAAGCCCCAGACGGATGCGCTGCTGCAGCACAAGGTCAAGGGCGTGGCCTATGAGACCCTCGTGGAGCGCGACGGCTCCCTGCCGCTGCTGATCCCGATGAGCCAGATCGCCGGCCGCCTGTCCATCCAGGAAGGTGCCAAGTATCTGGAGAAGACCTTCGGCGGCGAAGGCGTGCTGCTGGCGGGCGTGCCCGGCACTCCCAAGGCCAACGTGGTGATCCTGGGCGCCGGCACCGTGGGCGCCAACGCCTGCAAGATCGCGGTCGGCATGGGCGCGAACGTGACCATCATCGACATCAACCTGAAGCGTCTGGAGTACCTGGACGAGCTCTTCGGCTCCCGCATCCAGACCCTGGTCTCCACGGATGCCAATATCGAAAACGCCGTGAAGGAAGCCGACCTCGTGATCGGTTCCGTGCTGATCCCCGGCAAGTCCGCTCCCAAGCTGTTCAAGAAAGCCTACCTGAAGGAAATGAAGCCCGGCGCCGTCTTCGTGGACGTGGCCGTGGACCAGGGCGGCTGCGGCGAGACCACCCATGCCACCACGCATGACGATCCCATCTTCGTCGTGGACGGCGTGGTCCACTACTGTGTAGGCAACATGCCCGGCGCCGTGCCGCGCACTTCCACCATCGCCCTGACCAACGCGACCCTGCGCTACGGCCTGCAGATCGCGAACCTGGGCCTGGAGAAGGCCTGCCAGGCCAACCCCTGCATCTACTCCGCCATCAACACGTACGCGGGCAAGCTGACCTGCAAGAACGTGGCGGACAGCTTCACGGATTACGAGTATACGGATATCCATACGCTGTTCTGATCCGGCGGCCCGGGACCGCATCCCGGTTCCCGTAAGGAAATATTAAAGAGTAAAAAGCATCCGATCCCGCATTTCCGGGCTCCGGATGCTTTTTTTTCTGGGGGAAAAAGGACCGCCGGACATCGAAATATCACGCATTCAGGCCGTAATCGGAGGGTTACCGTTATGCTTGCATTTTCAGGGGGGCTTTGTTATAATACAGCGCGAAAGGCAGAGGAGTTTTTCTGATGCCTTGTATGCTATTGGAAAAGTGAGGATAATCAATGAAATATAGCAACGGAATGGATGACGGCAAGCTGTCGGATCTTGAACCGGAAGCCAGAATGTCCCGCAGCCGCCGGAACAGAAGAGCGGCATTGAACCTGCCCGGCATTCTCGTGACCGGACTGTTTCTGCTGGTAGAAGGCTGGTTTTTCCTCCGGCTGCTGCGCTTCCAGATGGTGCCGGGAAAATTCATGGTGCTGATCGCGCTGGGCCTGCTGCTGCTGGCCGGCGCGGTCGGATTCCTGTGCTGGAACTTTAAAAGAAAGGTCCGCTTTATTATCGGTGCGCTGCTGGCCGTGCTGGTCAGCGCGGGGCTTATTATCGGAACCGGAATAATCAATAAAACGCAGAACAGCATGAATCAGTGGCAGGAGCCCTCCACGGAGATGCAGCAGACGGTCGCCATGGATGTCTATGTGCTGAAAGATGATACGGCAGCCTCGATAGAAGACCTTTCGGGCGCCGTGATCGGCATTCTGGAAGTGCTCGACAGAGACGAGGCGGAACAGGCGCTGGATGATATCTCCGCAAAAATGAAAGAGCAGCCTCAGGTCAGAACCTACGGCAGCCCTGCCGAGGCAGTCAATGCTCTGTACAGCGGCGAAGTCCGGGCCGTCATTCTGGCTCATGAGCACATTGCCATGCTTTCGGGCATCAGCGGATTCTCCGATGTGACGGAGAAGATCCGCCTGATCACGGATTTCTACGCAGAAAGACCGACCCAGATCTCAACGCTTCCCGGCGAATCGGCTGCTTCCACGGCAGCGGATGCTTCCGAAAAAGCGGAGGATCCCACGCACGGGACCCGCAGCTGGATCCTGATCAAGCACGCAACGTCCGAATCTACGGAAGCTTCCGGTGAAGTCATCGAGACCGAAGCGCCGTCGTGGACGGCTCCGATCTATACGGACGCTCCCATCGGCACGACCCCGCCTCCCACCCAGCCGCCCACAGCCGGCCCCATCACGGTGCCGCAGGGCCAGGAAGGCCGCATCTTTACCATTTATATCTCCGGCCTGGATACCCGCGGCGGCGGTCTGGCCGACCGGGGCAACAGCGACGTGAACATTCTGGCGGTCGTCAATATGAACAGCCGTCAGGTGCTGCTGCTGAACACCCCCCGGGACTATTTCGTGGCATTCCCGTCCCTGGGCGGTACGCGGGACAAACTGACCCACGCGGGCTACTACGGCGTGCAGGCCAGCATGGATGCCCTGAGAAATCTGTACGGTGTTACCAGCCAGTATTATTTCCGGGTCGGTTTTGACGGCATGAAAACACTGATCGACGCCATGGGCGGCGTTACGGTCTATTCTTCCTATGAATTCGATACCGGCTCCTATCAGAAACTGATCACGGATCCGGAATCCTCCACGGATGAATCCGCGGAACCCCGCTACGAAACCGCATACCGGTATCATTTCGTGGCCGGGAACAATACGGTGGACGGCGCGAAGGCCCTGGCGTTTGCCCGGGAGCGGCGTCATCTGCCCGGAGGCGACAGAGACCGCGGCGGCAATCAGATGGCTCTGATCAAGGCTGTGATCTCCAAACTGGCCTCCTTCTCCACCATTGCCAACCTGGACCAGGTCATGAGCGCGGTGGGCGGCCTGGCCCGCACCACGGTGCCCTATGAAACGATCGCGGCGTTCGGCCGCAGCGTACTGGGCGGCGAAAGCTGGAACATCGCCAGTTACAACGTGAACGGAAGCGGCGGCCTGGAATACTGCTTCAGCATCGGAACCGCAGCCTATGTCATGTATCCGAACTGGGGCACGGTGTCTTATGCCCAGAACCTGATCCGCCAGGTCTACAACGGCGACTGGGTCAGCCCGTAAGGCTGACCCGGGTTTGTGACCGTACGGCAGTCTGTAAAGAAAAGACCGAAACCATGAAGGAACAACTGCATCGGGGCAAAATTAAATATGTGGGATATATCCTTCTGGATCTGGCCTGCCTGCTGCTGAGCAATTTTCTTGCTGTCCGTTTTTATGAAACCGTCGGCAGCCGCAGCAATGATTCCGGACGCTATATCTTTGTCATTATCTGCATGATAGTGATCGACGTTTTCGTCAGCCTGGTCTTCAATACCCTCAAGGGGGTGATCAGACGGCGGAAGCGCATTGAGGTTGTCCAGAGCTTCAAGCAAGTGGTGATCTCGTTCGCGATCCTCGCGATCGTCCTGTTTTCCACGAAGCAGGGAACGGAATTCTCCCGCCTGACAATCTATACGGCCTACGCATTATACCTGATCCTGATCATTCTGGCCCATATTCTTCTGAGAAGCATTGTCCGGAGGAAAAATGCCGCACGGTCTACGCCGCCGTCCGTTCTGCTGGTCACGACGGACGGATACGCCCGCGACGGGCTGGCCGTGGCCGCCCAGGCCGGAATGGACATTCAGGGCATTTTTGTTACCGATAAAACCAACGAGTATACAATGGACAATATCCCGGTCATCGTGGACCGGAAGGATGCGGTCGCTTTCCTGGCCTGGGAGCAGATCGACAGAGTCTATATCTGCGGACCGAACAGCATAGACGTGCCGGAAGTGCTGCTGCGCGAATCCAGAAATATGGGAATCTCCGTTTTCCGGAATCCGATCCGGACGGCCCCGGATATCGAGATCATCGGCATCCAGACCGCCCTGTCCAAGGAAGACCAGACGTCCGGCCTGTCCTTCTTTGAAAGCGAACGCGATATTCCCATGCAGATCCGCTGCTTTTACACGATCTTCGAATCCGAGCAGGAGAAGCAGCGCGGTTTTCATGCCCATAAGCAGAGCTGGCATTTTCTGTTCTGCCCGTACGGCAGCATCGACGTGATCGTGGATACCGGAAAGGAACGGAAAACGATCAGCCTTTCCAAACCGTCGGAAGGCGTCATTCTCAATCCGCACGTCTGGCGCGAAATGGTATGGAAAAAGCAGGGAAGCGTTCTGTGCGTAGCCGCGTCGGATCATTATGATTACGACAAGCTCAACAGCGATTACAGCGAGTATCTGCAGTTCCTCCGGATCCGCGACTGGTCCGCCACCATCGAATCCGCGGAGGTCCTGGGCGGGATTATCGATTAAAGGCGGCGCCGGTCAGTCCGCCGTCCGTCACAACGCGAAAAGAGAGATGAAATCGAATCTATGAACAGTTACTATGCGGGAGTAAAAATGCTGTCTTTTCCGGAATTCAGCAACGGAGGAGCCATCCGGGTGGAGGGACTCCGCGATGTTCCCTTTGAGATCAAGCGGGTGTTTTACATCTACGGACAGGGGAATGTCGGAAAAGTGAGAGGAAAGCATTCCAACCGCAAATCGGAATTCGTTCTGTTCAACGTAAAGGGAACCAGCAAAGTCAAGACGATCGATGAAAACCTTCATGAAGAAGTGTACGAACTGAATGAGCCGGGCCAGGCCGTCTATCTGCCCAGAATGGTCTGGAAGGAAATGTATGATTTCAGCGAGGACTCCGTTCTGATGGTCCTGACCAATGAGTATTATGACGCGGGGGAATATATCAGAAGCTTCGATGATTTTCTGCTCGAGATGGAACACATTAAGGAAGAAGAAGCGTGGAAAAGCGAGTGAAACAGGAAGGAGAACGGAATCCCATGAACGTCAATTCCGTCGTTCTGAAGAGAACATTTGAACTGCACAAGGCAGAATATGAAGAAGCGGCCCTGCGGGCTTTAAACTCCGGCTGGTATATTCTGGGCAAGGAGATGGAGTCGTTTGAAAAGGAATTTGCCGAATGGGCTGGCGTAAAGCACTGCGTCGCCTTGAACTCCGGCACGGACGCTCTGATCCTTGCGGTCCGGGCCCTGGGCATCGGCCCCGGGGATGAAGTGATCGTCCCGGCCAACGCCTATATCGCTTCCGTGATCGGCGTGACGGAAAACGGCGCGACACCGGTCTTTGTGGACGCGGACGAGTACATGGAAATGGATGCGGACCGGATCGAGGAAAAGATCACGCCCCATACCAAAGCCGTCCTTCCGGTCCACCTGTTCGGCCAGAGCAGCCGCATGGATAAAATCACGGAGATCTGCCGGAAGCATGGCCTGCTGCTGATCGAAGACTGCGCGCAGTGCCACGGCTCCACCTACGGGGGACAGCTGACCGGGACTTTCGGAACGATCGGATGCTTCAGCTTCTATCCGACCAAGCCGTTGGGCGCCTTCGGCGACGCCGGCGCGATCGTCACGAACGACGACGAACTGGCGGAACGCGTCAGACTGCTCCGCAATTACGGAAGCCGCATCAAATATCACAACGAGATCAACGGCGTCAACAGCCGTATGGATGAACTGCAGGCCGCCCTGCTGAAGGTGGGCCTCAAGCATATGGCCGAAGGGACCGAAGAACGCAGACGCCAGGCGGAAGCCTATAAGGCAGGCCTCCGGAACCCGAAAGTGATCATCCCTCCCGTCTATGCCGCCGCGGAGCATGTCTATCATCTGTTCCCGGTCCTGGTGCGGGACAGAGAAAACTTCCTGGCCTACCTGAAGGAAAACGGCATCCATACGCAGGTCCATTATCCGATCCCGCCGTATGTGGCGGACTGCTATGCCGACCTGGGCTGTCACTGGGAAGACTTCCCGAATGCGACCCGCTATGCCCGGGAAGAAGTTTCGCTGCCGATCTATGCCGGCCTGCCGGATGAAGAACTGCGGTATGTGATCGATGTAATCAATCGGTACTGAAAAGAGGATATAAGATGAGAATGCAAGATGGTGCCCTGAAGAACTTCCTGCGCGGAGGCGTAAAACTTCTGAACAAAGGGAAATATGACAGATATGTCAAAGAGATCCGCGAACGCAGCAGCAGCCTCCCGGACTTTACGATGCTGACGAGCGACTGCATGGCCGGCCTGATCTATCATACGATGGGCAGACAGTTCCTGTCTCCCACGATCAATATGAGCATCAAGGACGCGGATTTCCTGAAATTCCTGACGGATATGCCCTATTATCTGAAGCAGGAGATCCGGTTTTACGAAAGCACCACCTATCCCAAGGGAACCATCGGGGAAGGCGACAAAACCATAAAAATCTTTTTCGAGCACTTCAAGACCGAAGAAGAAGCACGCGCCAAGTGGGAAGACCGCAAGGAAAGAATGACGGACAATATCTTTGTCGTCGTCGCGGACCAGAACCTCACGGATGAGCAGGTGGAGCAGTTCCGGCATCTGGACGAACATCTGGACCTGAAGCGGAAGATCATGTTTACCTGGAATGAGGAACGGGCGGACGGCAAAGAGATCTTTTACGTAAAGCGCTACGGCCGCGACCGCATCAAAAACTGGAGCAAACTCAGAAAAGACGGCTTCCGTGACTATGAGATCTTCTTTGATTATGTCGCCTGGCTGAACATGGAAGACAGCTTCATGCTGGATTAAGGCGAGGCCGGTTTTTAAAAATCATTAATATGGCATCCCCGGAGCGGGCCGCGGAAAAACAGGCGGGCGGCTTCCGGGCGGAGAACAGTTTATGGAAGACAAGAGCTTGTGGTATATCAGAAGGGTGTCCGCCGACGAATACAGGGAACTGGTTCCGGACAGACGCATCTTCTTCAACGAACCGGCTTTTACGGAACTGAACAGGGACAAAGCCGATGAAGTGCATTATCTGATCTTCATGCGGGAGAATTCCGCCCGGTTCGGACTGATCGCCGGGAAAACAGGAGAGGAGATGCGGACGCCTTTTTCCGCGCCGTACTCCTACCCGGTCGCGATCATCAACGAGTCGAAGCAGGAAACGATCGACGCGGCGCTGGAGATCTATGAGGACTACTGCCGGGAACAGGGCGCGGCATCGATCCGGTTTATTTTTCCGCCGCTGTTCTATGACGAACACCAGCTCAGCGGCTGGGTGAGCGCTCTTTACCGGAAGCAGTACCGCTTTGAAAATATCGATCTGAATTTCTTCCTGGACCTGAAAAAGCTGAATACGGACGAAGAAACCTACGGTCAGATGATCACGCAGAAAGGCCGGAAGGCGCTGCGCAAAGCGGAAAAATCGGGGCTGGAGATCATCCGCTGCGAAACGGAAGAGGATTATCGGGAAGCATACCGGATCATACAGATCGGGCATGACGCCAAAGGATTCCCGGTCCATATGTCCTACGAACAGCTCTCGGACACGCTGAAACTGGTGGCCCACGATGCGTTTATTGTCCGCAAGGACGGGGTCGGCATCGTGGCGGAGTACCTGTACCGGATCAATGACAGAATCGTTCAGGGAATCTATACGGGGACCCATCCGGATTACATGGACTGCAACGGCATGAACCTGCTGACCTATTACACGATCCGCTACTACGGGGACCGGGGCTATGAGATCCTGGACAAGGCGACCGCCGGCAAGGACAGTATCCCGAATTACGGGCTCGGCAATTTCAAGGAGAGCGTGGGCTGTGAGCGGAGTCTGAAATTTACCTTCAGAAAGGAACTGAACGCCTGAAATGATCAGCAGGAAAGCCATAAAACGCAAGGCAAAGGATTCCTTCCGGAAAGTGATGTCGTTCGCGCCGATGTCGCTCAAGCGATATCTGACGGCGAAGGAGATCGGCAGAATTACCGCATTCATGCTTCCGCTTCCGGAACTGAAAACCTGTGAAGAACACCCGGAACTGAGACCGGAAATCATCCGCAGACACCGGGAAAAGCATCCCGCAAGCGCGGAGGACCTGGAACGCCGGCTCCGGAATCTGATCGCGGAACCGCGCTACGGCTTTGACAGCGCCAGAGTGGAAGCGCTGCGGGATGAAATCGAATATGCCTATTATGCCTACGGGTTCCCTCCCAAGGATTTTGCCTATTTCCATCTGGACAGAAGGGACATGCGGACCTTTATTTCCAATACGGAGAGAACCTGCGTAAAGCATACGATGAATGATTTTACGCAGTCCGCGCTGGCCGACAAGAGCAAAGTGTACCGCTATTTCAAGGATTGGTATAAGCGGGAAGCGGTAACGCTGGAAACCGGCCGGGATTTTGAAAAGTACGAAGCCTTTGCCCGGAAGCATCCGGTCTTTGTGGTAAAAATCGTCAATTCCTCCATGGGGATGGGGGTCTGGCTGCAGAAGGTCACGGATGATCTGCGCCGTGATTTCAACGAGATCATCCGCCACGGAAAGGTGCTGCTGGAGGAACGGATCGAACAGGGCGATGAAATGGCCCGCTTCAACACCTCTTCCATCAACACGGTCCGCGTAGCGACCTATCTGACCCGGGACGGAGTGCTTCCCGCCTACGGATTCATCAGGACCGGAAGACCCGGATCCTTTGTGGACAATGCCGGCGCCGGCGGGATCTTTGCCATGATCGACGTGGAGAAGGGCATCGTGTCCGCACACGGCGTGGACGAATTCGGGAATGAATATGCGGAGCATCCGGATACGCACATCCCGTATATCGGATTTGCTTTCCCCGACTGGGAGGAAGCGCTCCGGATCTGCCGGGAGGCCTCCCTGGTCCTGCCGGAGATGAAATACAAAAGCTTTGACCTGGCCTATTCGAAACAGGGATGGGTCGTTGTAGAAATCAATCCGTCGGGCGAACTGGTCCAGCAGGCCTGCACGGAGACCGGCTTCAAGGAGCCGCTGCGGCAGATCATGAGCCGCATGGATCTGATCTGCCCGTATTCACTGCGGTAGCACTCGGACACACACAATCTTGGCGGAAGGAACAGACGGGATGGAAACGGGAACGATAGGCAATTACAATCTGATCACCGGAGACGAGGAAAAACTGATCAGCTATCTGCGGGAGAACAATCTGGCAAAAGTCAACGCGGAAAGTGCGGAAGTGCATCCGGCGGACAATTTCTATGTCAGATATGTCAAGCGCGGACTGGACCTGCTGGTCGGAGTCCCCGCTTTTCTGATCACGCTGCCGTTTAATGTGATCTTCGGAATCTGCACATTCTTTGACGTCGGCAGACCGATCTTCTACAAGCAGTCCCGGATCGGGAGGGGCGGAAAGCCGTTTGTCCTGGTCAAATTCCGCAACATGAACAACAAAACGGATGCGGACGGGAAGATGCTCTCTCCGAAGGAAAGAACCACGAAATTCGGGAAATTCATGCGGAAGCTGTCTCTCGACGAACTGCTGAATTTCTGGTCCATCGTCAAGGGCGACATGTCGATCATCGGTCCCCGGCCGCTGCCGGTTTCCTATCAGGAACGGATGAGCGAACGCCACAAAAAGCGTGCGGCGGTGCGGCCGGGCCTGGAATGCCCCCGCGTGCTGGCGGGCGATCCGGAGATCTGCCAGTATCAGAACCAGTTTGAAAACGATATCTGGTATGTGGAGCATGTCAGCTTCGCGGTGGATCTCAAAATGATTCTGCTGCTGTTTAAAATGACCTTCAACGTCAGGCACCGCAGCAAAGCCGCGGAAGGCAACGGCTATTTTGCCGGATATGACCACACCGGCGTGGCCACGACGCTGAACCGCTTCAAGAGAATGTATCCGGACCTGTGGGAAGAGGTGAAAGGAGACTGACAAGATGGAGTCGATGAAAGGAAAGCGGCTGTTGATTCTGTCCGGTACCGGTCCGCACGTAAAGGTGGTCAGGAAAGCCAGGGAGATGGGCATTTATACCATCGTGGCGGATTACCTGGAACCTTCCAAGGCGGCTCCGGCCAAGCTGATTTCCGATGAGAACTGGAATATCAGTCTTCTGGATGTCGAGAGCCTGATCCGGAAGGCAAAGGAATCCGGTATTGACGGCGTCGTCGCCGCGTGGAGCGATATCTCCCAGATGCCGTATGCCGAGATCTGCGAAGCCCTGGGGCTGCCGTGCTACGGAACGCCGGAACAGTTCCGCATTATGTCCGACAAGGGACGGTTCAAGGAACTCTGCCGCCGGAACGGGATCGGCGTTATCCCGGAATATACGGAGGATGATGCCAAGGCGCACCGGATCAGCTTCCCCGTCGTGACAAAGCCGGTCGACAGCCGGGCGTCCAAGGGTGTTTCGGTATGCCGGAACGAGCGGGAGCTGGAAGCCGGCATCGCCTGCGCCAGAAGCAATTCCCTCTCGGGGAATATCCTTATCGAAAAATATATCGGCGGAAAAAACAGTTTTCAGGTAAACTATCTGTTCGCGGACGGAAAGGCGTACGTCCTGCGGACCACGGACGGCTACAAAGGGCTGGTAGAGGAAAAACTGGACCGGGTTGCCCTGTGCAGCGTTTCTCCTTCGGTCTATACAGAAGAATATATGGCGCAGGTCAACGACAGATTTGTCGAAATGATGCGGTCCATCGGCTTCCGGAACGGCCCGGTCATGGCGCAGGGATTCTATGACGACGGCGTGTTCCGCTTTTATGATCCCGGCCTGAGATTCCCGGCCGTGGATTACGAGGCGATCTATCGATCCCTCTACGGGGCTGATCTGGCCGAGATCATGATCACCTTCGCGCTTACCGGAAAAATGCCGGAACTGAAGCTGTCCGACCGGAATGTGTATCTGGACGGCAAATGCGCCTGCATTCTGTATCCGACGCTGGGGGCGGGAACGGTGTCCGAAGTGAAAGGCATTGACGAAGTGGCCCGGGATCCTGCCGTTTATGCGATGGAGTGCCGGTATGAAGCCGGAGATACCGTGGAGTGGACCTATACCACAAGACAGCGTTTCGCGGAGATCGTTCTTCTGGAAAACAGCTTTGAGGGGATGGTCCGCAAAATCCGGCAGATCCAGAATACGCTGTCCGTGCGGGATGAAAACGGCAGGGATATGATGTATAAGCCGTTTGACGTCGGCAGACTGCTTCAATAAAAAAGCGGAGGTTAAGATAATGGAGTTTTTGTATCTTAGCGAAGAGGATATGATCAGGGCCGGCGTTAAGGAAATGCCGCACTGCATCGATACGATGGATGAAACCTTCCGTCTTCTGCACAGGGGAGATTACCGGCTGGGCGGTCCGCACAACAGCGATCACGGCCTGCGCACCCGCTTCCCGAAAGAGTCCGATATCCCCGGCATGCCGTTGGATGCGCCGGGCCGCTGGTTTACGGCCATGCCCGCCTATCTGGGCGGGAAATACCACTGCTTCGGATTTAAAACATACGGAGCCAATCAGGACAACCCCGCATCGGGAATTCCGCGGTCGATCCTGATGATGCAGCTGCTGGACATCGTGACCGGCCTTCCGCTGGCTTACATGTCGGCCAATATTCTGAGCGCGATGAGAACCGGCGGCGTCAGCGGACTGTTTGCGAGAAAGTTTGCCGATCCTCATGCCGAAAAGATAGCCGTAATCGGCCCCGGCGTGATCGGCCGCTATTCTCTGGACGGCGTCATGTGCGAATGCAGAGAGGCAAAGCAGATCAGAATGTTCGGCAGAGGAATCGGAAGCCGCAGGAGAATGATCTCGCACTGCGAACTGATGGGCTATCCGCCGGTCGTGGACTGCAGCTCCATCGCGGAAGCCTGCGAGGACGCCGACGTGATCATTACAGCCAGCACGCAGGTATCCCGCTTCGGCGATTATCCGCTGATTCCGGCGGGCGTGCTGAAGCCCGGCGCCTGTGTGATCGTCACTTCCGCGATCCGGATCGACCGGAGCTATTCGGACGCCCCGGATACAGCATGCGTATTTGTGGCGGACGATAAGCGGATGTATATGGAAAACCGCGGAATCGATGCCGGACCCGAAACCGAGGAAGAAGCAAAAACGGTAACGGTAAAAGGGGCGCTCAGCGAATGGCTGGCAGCGGGAAAGAATGTCCTGAACCTTCCCGAAATCGTTTCGGATCCGTCATTCGTGCGTGATTCCGCCGCGGTTTACATCTGCGCCAGCGGCGGCATTCCGATCGAGGATGTTTCCTGGGCTTACGAATGCTATGAGAAGGCAAAACAGCGGGGCATCGGCATCAATCT
This sequence comes from uncultured Lachnospiraceae bacterium, assembly GCA_902796695.1. GTDB lineage: Bacteria > Bacillota > Clostridia > Lachnospirales > Lachnospiraceae > UBA6987. The sequence continues at coordinate 10,815 of CADBQE010000194.1, read as the reverse complement.
GAAACTGTGGGACAAACCGGATCTGCAGTCCGGCAATGACTGACCGGAAGACGGGCAGCTGAAAAGGAGAAACAATGATTACTAAAGGAACACGGCTGGATTCACTGGATTCGTTTTATTCGACCTGCTACGCCGTCAGAAAAGCGGTAAGAACGACGAAGATCGCCAAGAAAAGAATCCGCCTGATCAACGGCGGATATAACGGATCCATGCAGGAATTCCGGAAGGTTGTCGTGCCTTACTGGAAAAAGTTCGGGGTGAATCCCAAGAAATACTGGTACGATATCTACTGCGAAAGCGACGGAAAATACGATCCCCGCTATATTCCGGATTCCATCTGGTCCCGGAAGATCCTTCCCTATTACAACGACCTGATTTTCCGCAAGGCCTATACCGACAAAGGCGCGCTGGAAAGAATGCTGCCCGGCGTGGCCCACCCCGAAACGGTGGTCAAGAACTCCGGCGGCTACTATATGGACGGAGACAACAACCTGATTACCCGGGAAGAGGCGCTGGCCCTCTGCCTGAAGGAAGACAGACTGATCTTCAAGCCCGCCATCTTCAGCGGCGGCGGCGGCGGGATCCAGTTCTATGAATCCGACAGCATGGGCGAAGAGGATATCCTGAAGTACTTTGACCTGTTCCGCGTCAATTTTGTGGCGCAGCGCATCGTGAAGCAGCACCCGGACCTGGCCCGGATCAATGATACGTCTCTGAACACCATCCGCGTGATGACGTTCCATTTCAAAGGGGAGTTTCATCTGCTTTCCGCGCAGCTGCGCATGGGAACGAACAACTCCAAGATCGACAACGTGACGTCCGGAGGCTGTTCCTGCCCGATCAAACCGGACGGATGGCTGCAGGAGAAATCGGTGACCCGCAAGTCGGAATGGTCCGACCGTCATCCGAGCGGACTGCTGTTCAAGGACATCCATGTTCCGTCATACGATACGGTGATTGAGACGGCGTTCCGCTGCCACCGGCTGCTTCCATACTTCAACCTGATCGGCTGGGATTTCGCCGTGCGGGAAGACGGCACGCCGGTCCTGATCGAATTCAATCTGATGCCGGACCAGAACCAGGTCGCGGGCGGTCCCACCTTCGGGGATCTGACCGATGAAGTGCTGGAAGAGGTCTACCTGACAAAGAAGAAAAAGCAGTAATCACGGACGGCAGAAGGCCGACTTGCCGGATGCGCCATCTGAGAGACAAGGGAGAAATGTATTATGAAAATAGCGATGGTAGGAGCCGGAAATGCGGGATGTGCGGTCGCAGCAGATCTGACGCTGAAAGGACATGAAGTAACCCTGATCAAAACCTCGCATGCCATGCATGACGACAATTTCAATTACCTGGTCGAACATAACGGCAAGATGACGCTCAATGAGTTCGGCGGTGTCAAGACCGCCTGCATCCATAAGGTCTGCCGGGACCTGGAAGAAGTCCGCGGAAAAGAGATCGTAATCATCTACATCCAGACCAATTTCCATGAGCAGCTGATCGAAAGGCTTATGCCCTTCCTGGAGGACGGCCAGCTCGTGCTGATCAACCCGGGCTATCTGTCCACAGCTTATATGCTCAAGCACGGCAGCGGGAAAAACCTGATTATCGCGGAAGCGGAAAGCTCGTTTATCGACGGCCGGATCATGGAACCCGGCCTGTTCCGGGTCGGATTCCGCAATGTGCGCAATCCGATCGGGATCTATCCGGCGGCAAGACGGGAGGAAGCCATCGCGAAGCTGGATCAGCTGGACGAACGCCTCGTCTATCTGGATTCGGTCGTGGAAGCGGCGCTCCACAACCCGAATATGGTCGTGCATACGGTCGGCTCTGTCATGAGCATCCCGCGGATTGAAAAGTCTATGGGCGATTTCTGCCTGTATCACGAGGCCTATACCAGGGACAACCCCGCCACCTGGCGCATCCTGGAAGCGCTGGATGCGGAAAAAATGAATATCCTGGAAAAACTGGGATTCGAGCGTCTGCCGTACGTGGAAGCCTGCAAATACCGCAATTCTCTGGATGAGAAGGAAGACGCAAAGCAGGTCTTCCTGGATTACGCGGAAATGGACACCCGTGCCAAAGGCCCCACCAAAGTGGATTCGCGCTATATTTCCGAGGACGTGCCGCAGGGCCTGGTCATGCTGGAAGCGCTGGGAGAGGCCCTTGAGGTCCCTACGCCCATCGCGACATCCCTGATCGAGATCGCATCGGCCGCTCTGGGAAGAAGCATGCGGGCGGAAGGCCGCACGCTGGAAAAGCTGGGCCGCGAGACCGTAAGAATGATTCTGAACGACAGCAGGCGGAAAGCCTGAAAAAAAGATGAAACTGAGTGACTATAAAAAAAGACTGAGCATATACGGCGGAAAGATCCGGGAGATCGCGGAGCGCTACGGCTGCTCGGAAGGACAGATCCGGCGGGACTGCTTCCTGAGCCGGCTGCGGGACGGCGCCAATCCCGATCAGTATTTCGCTTTTCGGTTCTATAAACTCTGCCGGCGGGAGCGCGCCACATTTGTGACTGCCAGAAAATCGGCCCGGATAGAGGAAATCTTCAACACGGCGCCGCGGGAAGAGATCGAACAGATCGCCAGCAAGGCGCTGTTCAATAAAACGTTCGCCCGGTTTATCGGGCGCAGCTGGATCTACGCGCCGGACGCTTCCCTTGAGGACTTTAAAGCTTTCCTCCAGGAAAACGAAAAGGTCATCATCAAGCCGGACAATCAGACCCAGGGAAAAGGCGTGCGGCTTCTGACGCCGGAAGATCTGAAAGAGGGGCCGGAACGCTTCTATGAGACGGCCGTACGGGAAAAGTTCCTGCTGGAGGCTTTTATCGACCAGCATCCGGTGCTGCGGGACGTTAATCCGACCTCGGTCAACACGGCCCGGATCTGCACGGTGCGGGACGCCAAAGGAGATGTCCATATCGTCGGAGCCAGCCTGCGCGGCGGCGGAGCCGGCAGTGTGGTGGACAACCTGCATGCGGACGGCGTTCAGTATCCGGTGGATATCGAACGCGGAGTCATCATCGGCGGCGGCGTCCGCTTCAACGGGGAAAGCGATATTTTTTATCATCCCTCCACGAATACCAGAATGATCGGGCTTCAGATCCCGAACTGGGAACAGGTGAAGGAAACGGTCCGGGAAGCCGGCCGCATTCCGGCCCATCTGCGTTATATCGGGTGGGACATAGCGATTACGGAAACCGGCTGCGAACTGATTGAGGCCAATATCAGACAGGGCAGCAACGGCATGCAGCAGGACGGGATCGGAAAATACCGGATGATCATGCAGTGCCGGTAAGGAAACTGACAGCGGAGAATAACAAGTGGGATTAGGCAGACTGAAAAAGAGCATAAAAAGCTCCTGGAAAACGGCCAGGCGGAAAAAAGAGCAGAAAAGGCTGATCCGCCTGATAGAAGACATGATCCGGAAGAGCGGTGATGCCGTTCCGGAACTGACCGCCTCCCAGATCGCCGAAATTCGGGAGTTCTGGGGCGCATACGGCTATAAAGATGTCCCGCTGCAGTGGCACCGCTTCTATTATGCCAAAACGGGGATGATCCGGCCGGATTTCATTCCCGCCCCGTTTTTCTTCCAGGACATCAAACCGGCCATGAATGACGTCGGATACGGAGCCGCCTGGAGCGACAAGGCTTACCTGGACTTCTTCCTGAAGGGAACTCCGACCGTCGAATGCGTCCTGCGCAATGTCAACGGCAGATGGCTGGACGCGGATCACCGCCTGATTTCGGAAAAGCAGGCGGAAGAGACCCTTTCCCGCTTTGAGGAACTGGTCGTAAAGCCCGCGGTCGATACCAATACGGGGAAAGGCGTCGTCCTGCTCCGCAGCCCGTTCTCGCTGGAGAAGATCAAAGAGAGCCACGGCAGGAATTTTGTGGTCCAGATCCCGCTCAGACAGCATCCGGAAATGGCAAAGCTGAACGAATCGTCCGTGAATACGATCCGCGTGAACAGCGTCCTGCTGCAGGATGAGGCCCATGTCATGTCCGCCTTCGTAAAGGTGGGACAGGCCGGCGCCTTTGCCGACAACAGCGGCCACGACCGGCGCTTTATCGGGATCCGGGAAGACGGAACCTTTATGGATTACGCCATCGACCATGATTACAATAAATATGACGCGATTCCGAGCGGATACGATTTTGCGGGCCGCAAAATCCCGTCGTTTGACAAGATCTGCCGGACCGTGGAAGAGGCGCACCGGAAAATCGCGCGGTTCGGGTTTGCGTTCTGGGATGTGTGCGTATCCGAAAGCGGAGAACCGGTCATTGTGGAAATGAATCTGAAGAATCCGGATTCCATGGTGCCCCAGGTATGCTCCGGACCGTTTTTCGGCCGCTATACGGAAGAGATACTGAAATTCATCCGCGAAAGATCATGATCCGCGGAGCAGGGGACTTATGGGAGAACGGATAACATTTGTCGGAGACATCATGTGCGAACCGCGGATGCTGCGGGCGGCCGAAAAAGAAAACGGCTATGATTTCTCCGGAGTATTTGAACAGATCAGGCCCATGTTTGAGGCTTCGGATCATGCGGTCGGCAACCTGGAAACCCCGTTGGCCGGCGAGGCCGCGGGATATACCGCCGGCCTGTTTTCCTTCAATGCGCCGGATGCATTCGCGGATGCCGTTAAGGATGCGGGCATCCTGACAGTGACGGCGGCGAACAATCACTGCCTGGACAGAGGCCTGGACGGTCTTGTCCGTACCGCCGGCGTTCTGCGTGAGAAAGGCATTGGCTTTGCCGGAATCAGCGACGATCCGGATCGGCGCAACGGGGTCTGCTTCTTCTCCGCGGGAGAGTGCCGGATTGCGGTGGTTTCCTATACATACGGAACAAACTACAGCGACAACCGGATCTGCCTGAAAGAAGAGGAGAAAAACGCCGTCTGCCTGCTGCGGCCTCAGCCGGAACGCTACTTTACGGCGGAAAAGCGCAGGCCCTCCCCGGCGGAACGGATCGTGAGCAGACTGACCGCCTCGCTGGATTATGAAAAGAGATGCCGGATCAAAAAGGCGCTTCATCTGCCGTACAACCGGGCGCACGAAGACAATTTCCTGGACCGATCCACGGCAGACCCTTTCCTGGAAAAAATGACGGAGGATATCCGGAACGCCCGGAAAGAAGCGGATCTGGTCGTATTCTTCCCGCATACGGGCGGCCAGTTCAATGAAAATCCCGGAGCGTTTACGGAATATGTGTTTGACCGGGCCGTCGAAGCCGGCTGCGACGTGATCCTGGCATCGCACCCCCATGTGGTACAGAAAGCCGCACGCAAAGGGCGGGTTCCCTGCTTCTACTCGCTCGGGAATTTCAGCATGTCGCCCAACTCCGCGTATCTGCTGCACGAAAATCTGCCGGAATACGGTCTGGCCGTGCATCTGTATACCGAAGAGAAAAAACTGCGGAAATGTACGTTTTCGGTCCTGAAAATGGTGGAGGAAGAAAACGGGATCCTGTGCGTCTGGCCGGCGGACCGCCTGGCCGATACGGTAAGCGGGAAAAAGCGGGAAAACCTGCTCCGGGATGTTTCGGAGATCGTCAGCCGGGTCTTGGGCGCGCAGCTCCGGGAGGAAACGATCCGGGCGGAATATGATTTTGAATTTCTTTCATAACGGGGGTTAAGCCGCTGTTATTCGGATAGGGGGCACGGACTTTTCATGCAGGCCTTAAGCACACAAAAACGAATATCGTGGGACTTCCTGATCGAACTGTCACTGGTGCTGTTCATCTGCAGTTCCCCCCTCAACTGGATCGTCGGCAAGGCGCTGTCCTATGTCGGGCTGCGTTCCTATGCCAGAGCGGTCTGCATTCTGCTTGCGTACCTTCCGCTTGCGGTCGTGATCTTAAGGAACCCCGGAAGATTCCCGATCGATGCGCTGTTTGTCTATCTGTTTCTGATCGCCTATCTGGGGATCACGCTGCTGCTGCATCCGGAATACGAATATTTTTATCAGCGGGAAACCTACGGCGTATGGGATTACGTCCTGCGGCCCGACAACGGAATCTATGCCTATCTGTTCCTGCGGCTTCAGAGGGATCCGGACCGGCTGCTGAAGGCCCTGCGGGTCTGCGCCTATATCATGCTGATGTATTCCCTGTACCGCCTGATAGCGGCGCTGAACCGGGGATACTGGGTCATTTCGGTGAACCCGGACGGGTCGGAATACCGCATGAGCTACAATCTGTCCTTCGGCTATGATACGCTGCTGTATGCCCTGATTACGCTGTATGCGGCGTTAAAGGAAAAGCGGGCGGTGGACTGGATATTCTTTGTGGGAGCCGTGATCATGATCTTCCTGGGCGGATCCCGGGGACCGATCCTGGATATCGGTATTTTCTGCGTGATCTATGCGGCGTTCGGCATGAAGAAAACCAGGAATAAAGCGGTCAAGATCCTGTTTTTCCTGATCATTGCGGCGTTCCTGGCGATTTCCTACCAGTGGCTCCTGTCCCTGCTGGAGTCTCTGGTCAGTTCCCTGGGAATCAATTCCCGCTTTATCAAAAAACTGATCTCGGGCGCTCTGGCGGACGACAGCGGGCGAGAGCCGATCTGGAATGCCGCGGTCGAAATGATCCGGACCAATCCGCTGGGATACGGCGCGATGGGAACGCGTCACGTGATCTATCATTACGTGGATGTCGGACATCCGCACAGCATTGTGCTGGAGATCCTGGTCGATACCGGCGTGATCCCGGGCATCCTGATCATTGCGGGAATGATTGCACGTTCCGTTCAGATCTTCCGGATGCATGACCGTTCGAAATGGGTCGGGATCTATCTGATCTTTTTTGCCGCCAGCTGCCAGCTGCTGCTGTCGGGAACCCTGTGGCACCGGATGGCGATCTGGGCGGCCGCGGGCATCAGCGTCAATATTGCGCTGGAACAAAGAGCACAGAGGAGGCTGTTAAGCAATGGCGGACAGCAGAACCAGTAATGTGATCAAGAACTCCGGAGCCAGTCTGCTGAACCGGCTGGTCCATACGCTGATCCAGTTCGGAATGCGGACCGTATTTATTTATTTCCTCGGAAATGAATATACCGGCATCTCCGGCCTTTTTACGGATATTCTCCAGGTTCTGTCCCTGATGGAGCTGGGACTGGACACGTCCATGGTCTATGCGCTGTTCGGCCCGGTCGCCCGTCAGGACAAAAAGCGTATCTGCGCGCTGATGACCTTCTATCGGAAGGCCTTTACGATCATCGGCGTGGTAGTTCTCTGCGCCGGTGTTCTCTGTGTACCCTTTCTGCAGTATATTGTAAAAGGCGTCCCGAACATCCGGGAGGATATCCGCGGGATCTTCCTGATGTATGTGGTGACGACGGCCTTTTCATACTTTCTGGTCTACAAGACGGTGCTGCTTCGGGCCAACCAGAAGTCACGGATCATTTCCAACTGGACAACGATCATCTATATTGCCGAAAGCATTATTGAAGTCATTCTGCTGTTCATCTTCCGGGCTTTCTACGCTTACCTGATCGTCCACCTGATCGCGACCGTCGCCCGCAACCTGATCCTGTCGCGGAAGACCGATAAGCTGTATCCGGAGTATGTCGCAAAGACCGGGGAGACGCTGTCCAAAGAAGATACAAGGAAACTGATCCGCGACCTGGCCTGCCTTACGGTGTATTCCACGGCGGGGGTCGTGATCTACAGTACGGACAGTATTTTTATCTCGGCATTCGTGGGGACGGTGCAGGTCGCGATCATCGGAAACTTCTCCCTGATCATCAACAGCGTGCGGCATATCGTGTCCCAGATCGTAAACGCGGCCAAGCCCAGCATCGGCAATCTGGCCGCGACATCCGACAACGATAAGCAGGAAGCGGTCTTCAACAGAATGAATTTCCTGGCATTCTGGGTGTGCTGCTTTACCTGCACCTGCATGTTCGTTCTGCTGAATCCTTTCGTGGGAGATATCTGGTTCAACGAGTCTTACAAGGTCAGCATGCTGATCATAGGCGTGATGACGGCCAATTATTATATCGCGGTCATGGTGTTTCCGGTGGAGTCCTTCCGCACAGCCAACGGGCTTTTTGTGCAGGGATGGATGCGGCCGGCGATCATGGCGGTGCTCAATATCGTGCTGGATTACTTCTGGGGAAAAGCCTGGGGGATCCTGGGGATCTTTGCGGCGACGACCGTATCCCGCCTGGCAACGCAGGTGTGGTACGACCCCTGGCTGGTTTACCGGAGAGTGTTCAAAAGACCGGTCTGCGGCTACTTCGTTAAATATGCGGTTTATGCGGCCGTGACGGCGCTCAGCTGCGCGGCGGCTTACGGCCTGGGGCTGCTGCTGCCGGCAACCCGTCCGCTGCTCGGCTTTGTAATTCGGCTGATCATCGCCTGCATAGTTCCGAATCTGCTGGTCGTGATCCTGTATCGGAAGACGGAAGAATTCCGGTACGTCAAGGGCATGGCCGGGCGGCTCCTGAAGAAACTGAAACGGTAAAAACCCGCAGAATAAGCGGAGAAAACTGCCGTGACCGGAAAAAGGGCGTCATCGGACGCTCTTTTATTATGGCCGCGGCGGGAGAAGAGTGCTTGACAAGGCCTGAAATGTTTAATATTATTCTATAATCAGAGCCGGCAGCCGATGAAATGCGTTTTGGTGAAGAAATAAGCCGGGAACCAACGGAGGTAAGAAATATGAAGGGTATTATTCTTGCGGGGGGAAGCGGGACCAGACTGTATCCTCTTACCATGGTGACGTCCAAGCAGCTGCTGCCGGTCTATAACAAGCCGATGATCTACTATCCGCTGTCGACGCTGATGCTGGCCCGGATCAAGGATATTCTGATCATTTCCACCCCGGAGGATACGCCCCGGATCAGACAGCTGCTGGGGGACGGATCCGCTTTCGGGATCTCCCTGTCCTACGCCGTGCAGGAAAAACCGGAAGGCTTGGCGCAGGCGTTTACGATAGGCAAGGATTTTATCGGCGATGACTGCTGCGCCATGGTCCTGGGCGACAATATTTTCTACGGCAACGGCCTGGGCCATAAACTGGCGGACGCGAAGAAAATGGCGGAGTCGGGCAAGGCCTGCATTTTCGGATATTTTGTGGAGGATCCGGAACGCTTCGGCGTGATGGAATTCGTGCGCCGGGACAAGGACTCGGAAAACGGAACAGTGACCGTGCTCAGCGTGGAGGAAAAACCGAAGGTGCCGAAGAGCAATTACGCGGTCGTAGGCCTGTATTTCTATCCGGCCGGGGTCAGCGAAAAGGCGGAAATAATCACCCCCAGTGCCCGGGGAGAACTCGAGATCACCACGCTGAACGACATGTATCTGCAGGAAGGGCGCCTTCAGGCGCAACTTCTGGGCCGCGGCTTTACCTGGATGGATGCGGGAACGTTTTCTTCTCTGCGGAAAGCCACCAATTTTGTATGTATGATCGAGGAATATCAGAGCATGACGATCTCCGCGCCGGAAGAAATCGCCTACCGTTTCGGCTGGATCGACGATGAGATGATGAAAGCCAGTGCGGAGCGGTACGGCAAGAGCCCGTACGGCGAACACTTAAGGGCTGTCATGGAAGGCAAGATCGTGGTATAAAGATGCGGTGCGGAAACAAGCCTGTGTAAACTGACCGAAAGAAGAAAAGCCGGGGGATGCCCCGGCTTTTTCGCTATTTGATTGCTTTGAATTCTTCCTGAACCTGCTTGCGGTTGCGGATCAGGCGGTACAGCGGGAGGAAGGGCAGCAGGATTTTGTGTCGGTAGAAAAAGGGATAGTGCTTTTCCACGGCGCTCATGGGAAGAAACACCCTGCGGGCGGCGTAGCCGGTTATGCCGAAGCGTTTGACGGCATTCTGGACGCCCTGCTCCCGGGTTCCGTAGGTGCCGGAAGAGATGATGTATTCCAGCATTTCGGATTCTTTTTCGTTCAGGGGCTCCGGCTGCGCATCGCCGCCGAACAGCTTCCCGGCCAGCGTCCGGTTGGTTTCTTCGAATTCCAGAATGCCGATCTTTTCCAGCTCGGCATCCAGATAGGCCCGGTCCAGACTGCATCCGGGACGGTTCAGGAAAACATAGATATCCACCAGGGAGCGCAAACCGGTTCCCCGCCAGATATAGTGGCGGTATTCGTGGGCAAGCATGTAAATGTAAAAATCCTCATCGGTGAAGAAGCGTTCGAAGCCGGGGCCGGGAATCAGGCGGTCCTCAATGTTCTGGTAATAATTGTACAGCTGCTCGCGGAAGGGAAGGAAGAGCATCCGGTGCATTTCAAAATGGCTGACGGGCTTCTTCTTGTAATCGTCCTGGTAGCCGGTCCCGAAATGAATGGTGGTAAAGCCCAGGGATTCCATGATGGTTTTCACGTCCTCGGCCCGCGAGGCATCAAACAGAATGTCGTTGTCCGACATCTGGCGCATGCCGGGCTGCGGATAGTATTCCTTCATGACGACGCCTTTTAAGGCCATGTGCCAGATCCCGGCCTCGTCAAAGGCGGAAAAGATCGCCTCGCGGTCCACGTCCATCAGCATGTTCCGCCGGATGGAGCGCGCACAGTCTTCCTTGAACGGATTGTCGGCTGCGCCGGCGGATTCCAGGGCGTAGAACAGGACGGCGGACAGGTCATGGGCGGCCGCGGCATTTTTCAGAGCTTCGAGATCAAGCGAAGCAATGAGCTCGGGAGCGGGGGCCGTCTGATGAACGGCAGACGCGGTGAGAGAGATCAGAGCATTGATTTCCGGATTCATGGGCTGGCTTTTCCTTGCAATCAGTGGATTATTTCAAACCGGATTATATCAGAAAGCCCGGTTTTTGTACAGAGGGCGGACCTT
>CADBQE010000193.1 GCA_902796695.1 uncultured Lachnospiraceae bacterium | reverse complement strand
GCGGCTTCAAGGTCGGTGGTCTGTACGTAAGGGATGTTCTGCTTCTGCAGGACGTCTTTCTTGACGTAGGAAGGAACCTTCAGTTCTTCCGGGGAGATCAGGACGAACTTGTTGCCGTTGTAGCGGGACATGGCCTGGATCAGGGAGTGGACCGTACGGCCGAATTTCAGGTCGCCGCACAGGCCGATGGTCAGGCCTGCGAAACGGCCTTTTTCCCGGTAAATGGTCAGCAGGTCGGCCAGCGTCTGGGTAGGGTGGCTGTGGCCGCCGTCGCCGCCGTTGATCACGGGGACAGTCGCGTTTTTGGCCAGCACATAGGCGGAGCCTTCCTTGGGATGGCGCATCGCGATGATGTCCACATAGCAGCTGACGGTCTTGGCGGTATCCGCGATGCTTTCGCCCTTGGCCGCGGACGACGTGCCGGCGCCGGTCACGCTGATCACATTGCCGCCCAGTTCATACATGGCCGCTTCAAAACTCATGCGGGTACGGGTGGACGGCTCAAAGAACAGAGTCGCCAGCTTCTTGCCGTGGCAGGCTTCGGCATACTTCGCGGGATTCGCGATAATATCCTGCGCCACTTCGATGAGCTCCATCAGCTCATCCGGGGAAAGATCGAGAATATCGATGACGCTTCTCATATTTGTCCTCCTGAATTTGATTTCTGCGGAATAAGGCCGTTTGGCGGACGGTTCATTGGCCGGAACCGTCCCCGGCGGCACGGTTTGTCAGGGATTGGCGTGGATCCAGCTCTCATCCGAGGGATTGGCGCGGAAGTGCAGCAGGCGCGCTTCGTCCGCGGGGGCAATGCGGCCTTCCGCAAGAGCGACGCGGATGACGGTATCCAGGTCGGTGAGAGAGGTGTTTTCTATATCAGCCGCCGCAAGGCGGTCGATGCCTTTCTGCATGCCGTAGGTGAAAAGGGATACGATGCCCAGCACGTCGGCCCCGGCCGCACGCAGGACGTCCACGACTTCCAGCACGCTGCCGGCGGTGGAGATGAGGTCTTCCACGACCACGACTTTCTGACCGGGCTCCAGACGGCCCTCGATCTGATTCTGACGGCCGTGGTCCTTGGCGCCGCTGCGCACATAGCCCATGGGCAGGCCCAGCAGGTGAGCCGCGATGGCGGCATGCGCAATGCCGGCCGTGGCGGTGCCCATCAGAACTTCCGCTTCCGGATATTTCACGCGGATGGTCTCGGCCAGCGTCTGCTCGACCAGCGCGCGCACGGCGGGAGAAGTGAGAATCAGGCGGTTGTCGCAGTAGATGGGGCTCTTGATGCCGCTGGCCCAGATAAAGGGCTCGTCGGGCCTTAAGAATACGGCGCCGATCTGCAGCAGACCGCGGGCGATGGATTCATTCCGGCTCATAATACAAAATCCTCCAGACATTTCTGATATGCGGCGACGGGATCCGCCGCGGCGGTGATGGGACGGCCCACCACGATATAATCGGAACCCAGCGCGCGGGCGTCCGCGGGGGTCGTGACCCGGCGCTGGTCGCCTTTTTCGCTGTCGGCAAAGCGGATGCCGGGGGTCACGGTCAGGAAGCTGCCGCCGCAGCGCTCATGCACCAGGCCCGCTTCCAGCGGAGAGCAGACGACGCCGTCCAGTCCGGCTTCCCGGGCCGTTTCCGCGTAGTGCATCACCACTTCGGACAGCGGCCGTCCGATCAGCAGGTCGCGCTCCATCACGGTCTGATCCGTGGACGTGAGCATCGTGACCGCAATCAGTTTGGGGCGCGTGCCGTCCGGCCGGGTGAGGCCTTCCAGAGCCGCTTCCATCATGGGGCGTCCGCCGCCCGCATGCAGGTTGCAGAGATCCACGTCCAGGCGGGAAAGCACGGCCATGGCCTTCTTTACGGTGTTGGGAATGTCGTGCAGCTTCAGATCCAGGAAAATGGGATGCCCCATGTCGCGGATCCTTCTGACCATATCCGGCCCTTCCGCATAAAACAGTTCCATTCCGATTTTGGCAAACGGCCGATTTTGAAGCGGGCTGAACCGGTTCAGAAAGGCGAGCGTTTCTCTTGCGTCCGCAAAATCACATGCGATGATTACGTCTTTTCCCATAAATTCTCCTTGTTGACAGTGTCGGTCGGGGCTGTTCGTTCCGGCTTTTCCGGGCCGGACGGGGGTTGTTGTGATTGGCTTCGGGGATCTCATTTCCGGCGCAGTTCCGCCAGATCCTCGAT
>CADBQE010000192.1 GCA_902796695.1 uncultured Lachnospiraceae bacterium | reverse complement strand
TAGACAGCATCCGCACCTTTCAGGAGCTTCAGATCCTGGCCGAATTCCACTTTGCCGCCGGTCTCCTTGGCCACTTTCTTGCAGTAGTCCATCACATCCTTGGCGGGAGCCAGCTGCTTGGGACCCCAGCCCACATAATGCATGCCCAGCTTGGCGCAGATGTACATCAGGCAGTAGGCCACGTTGTTGCGGGTATCGCCGCAGAAGACCAGCTTGCATTTATTCAGAGGCTTCCTGGTGTTTTCCATCAGGGTCAGGATATCGGCCAGCGCCTGGGTGGGGTGGTCCACATCCGTTAAGCCGTTCCAGACCGGAACGCCGGCGTTCTTCGCCAGGCCTTCCACGGCCGCCTGGTCGTAGCCGCGGTATTCAATGCCGTCATAGAAGCGGCCCAGCACCTTGGCGGTATCGGCCATGGTCTCTTTCTTGCCCATCTGGGAAGACTTGGAATCCAGGAAAGTCACGTTTGCGCCTTCGTCATAGGCGGCCACTTCGAACGCGCAGCGGGTGCGGGTGGAAGTCTTTTCGAACAGCAGGACGATATTCTTGCCGGCCAGCAGCTGCGTGCGGATGCCGGCGCGCTTCTTGGCCTTTAAATCGGCGGCCAGGTTCAGCATATAGCGGATCTCATCGGGGGTGAAATCCTTCAGTGTGAGAAAGTTGCGACCCTTTAAATTCACGGGCATGGTGGGTTCCTCCTGATTTGTATTTTTCGTGACGCGCTGCGTCGTTTACTCAACATTGATTATAACAGACGCCGGAAAAAACGTGGGACATTTGACCCGGGAAAACTTGTATCTGGCGGCAAATCTGCGGCGCAGTTATTTCCTCCCCGCCATTGATATTTCCGCCCGTTTCCTGTAAAATGCAGAGAAGCGGACGTCTGTGTCCGCAAATTAAAAAGGACAGGCCGGATATGCCTGAAAAAGCGATTCTGCAAACCTATGACCGTTCCAAGGTCGACCGGAGCCGGCTGATCTCGCTGGATCTGGAAACGCTGGATGAGCCTACGTTCCCCCTGCTGCATCAGGAGGCGCGTTTTCTGTACGTGCTCGGCGGAGCGGGGGTCATAGAGCTGCAGGGAAAAAAATATGAACTGAGGACCGGCGCGCTGCTGACCATGCTGCCGTGGCAGGTCAGCAATGTGACGCAGGTCACGGAGCCGCTGCGGTTTTACACGGTGGTCTTCAATCTGCAGGTGTTTACGGAACTGTTTACGCTGTTTCCGGAAGCGGACGGGAAGGTGCCGGATTATATTGAGACCGTGGGGCAGGCCCCGATGTTTTACTGCGATGAGGCGCAGCGGAGCTGGATGGAGGATTTCTTCAGCCGCCTGCAGCGGGAAGTGGGGCTGGAATCGTCTCTGATCAAGGCGGAGCCCAAGCCGCTGCCGGCTCTGGGGGCCATGACGCTGCTGCTGTCGCTGGCCGTCCAGTCCGTGCGCTTCCGGGCCGCGGCGGGGCGGGAGAGCGTGCCGCACCCGGGCAGCCGGCAGCTGCCGGACGTGCTGCGCTACATGTACAATCACACCAGCGACAAACTGACGCTGGAGGGGCTGGCGCGGACGTTTTACGTCTCGGAAAGCACGCTGCGCCGCTATATCCACGATATGACCGGGCTGACCTTCTACGACCTGCTGAATGAGATGCGCATGAGCAAGGTCTCCGGCTACCTGCTCTATACCAATATGACCCTGGAGGAGATCTCGGAGGCCGTGGGCTTCTGGGACGCTTCCCATATCTCGAAAGTATTTTCCGAATACGCCGGGATGCCGGTGAGCGACTATCGCCGAACCTATCAGGCGGGCAATACACTGATGCGGATCGATGACGGCCTGCTGGGCTATCAGCTGTCCGAATACGTGATCCGCCACTACAGCGAGGAGCTTTCGCCCAAGGCCGCGGCGGCGCACTTCGGGATCAGCGTGCCGGAGATGAACCGGCTGCTGCTGATCCAGACCTCCCGGAATTTCGAGGATTTCCTGAACTATGTGCGTGTGAGCCGGGCGGGCCAGCTGCTGCTGGAGACCGATATGACGGTCACGGAGATCGCGGCCGCGGTCGGCTATGCCAACGTGAAGACCTTCAACCGGAATTTCTTCCGCTTCCACGTGGCGACCCCGACCAATTTCCGCCGCACGACGTCGCTTCAGCCGGGCCGGCTGGGGAAGGAGAAAGAATGAGCAGTCCCCGCAAACTGGAAAACGGAGGCATCACCGTGCCGGAGGGCTTTACCGCCGGCGCGGTTTATGTGGGCGTCAAGAGCCATAAAAGCTACAAGCCGGACGTAGCCGTGCTGCTGTCCGACCGCCCGGCCGCCTGCGCGGCCTTATTTACCACCAACCGCTTCTGCGCGGCGCC
>CADBQE010000191.1 GCA_902796695.1 uncultured Lachnospiraceae bacterium | reverse complement strand
GGTCATCACTGCGCGATCCCGGCCCATCGGTACTTTGGGGAGGAAGTCAGCCTGCGGGCTTCGACGGCTTTTTACAACACGGAAGAAGAAATCGACAGATTCGCGGAATGTCTGACGAAGGTCTGCCGGCAGATGGAGTCAGTCTGATGACGGCACAGGAAAAACTGCAGGAGATAAAAGCCGCTTTTGACGGGGCAGAGGATGAATTCGACAAGCTGAATCTCCTGCTGGCCTGGTCGGGGCGGATCCGGGAACCCTCCGAAGAACTGAAACGGGACGGGAACCTGGTGGAAGGCTGCCAATCCAGGGTCTGGATCCGCGTAAAACGGCGCGAAGACCGTCTGATCCTGGAAACATACAGTGATACGAGGCTGATCCGGGGCTTTCTGGCAATTCTGGAAACGCTGTATAACGGCAGTTTCCTGACGGAAGCCGAAGCGCTTTCGGAGCTGGACCTTCCGGAATATCTGGGGATCCGGGACCTGTTTGCGGGACTTCGCAGAAAAGGAACCGGCCGGATCTCCGAAACAATCAGGAACCATATTCTCCGGGAAGCAAAGGAGATAAAAAAGGAGGCATACAACAAATGAAGAAGATTTTCGCAGTCATCATGTGCGCGGTAATGCTGATGTCCCTCGCTGCATGCGGAAGTTCGGGCGGAACGACAAGCGCCCCGACAACGGCAAAGGCCGAAGTGAAGCCGATCGATATCAACTTCGGCGCAGGCGCCATGGGCGGCACCTATTACACGGTGGCCAGCACGATCAAGACGCTTGTTGAGGGTCATTGCCCCAGCGTAAAGAGCTTTACGGTCATGACCGGCGGCTCCAACCAGTTCGCCAACGAATGCCAGTTTGAGGGCACGGTGGACATTTTCATGAACACCATGGACGCGCTGAACTATGCCGTGAGCGGCGCGGGCAAGCAGGGTTTTGAAGCCGGCGTCAAGTATGACAAGCTGAACCTGCTGACTCTGATGTACGGCATGCCGCTGATGTTTGTCACGCTGGACAGCAATCCTATTACGGACCTGTCTCAGGTGACGGGCAAGGTCGGTGTAGGCTCCGCCACCCTGCAGGGCCCTACGACAGACATGCTGAAAGCCAACGACGTAACTAATCCGGATGTGGCGGTCATCAATGACTATAACCAGCTCAACCAGGGCCTGATCGACGGAACTTATGAAGTGATCGTGCACACGGGCCCCGCTCCTCAGGCTTATACGCTGAACCTGATCTCCGCCGCGAAAGTTAAAATCGTTTCGCTGAAAGCCGGTTCCGCGCAGGCTGCCGTTTCCGCAGGCGGCGACGCAACATTCTGCCAGATCGTGACGGTTCCCAAGGGAGCTTATGAATTCGTAACGGAAGACTATGAAACCATCGCCAGAACGTCCAGCATCACCTGCAATAAGGAACTTCCCGAACAGGTCGTTTATGAGATTACGAAAGCGATCTATGAAGGATCCGAAGCGATCGGCGGCGTGATCACGTTCTCCGAAATGAACAAGGATGGCATGCAGGCTCTGGCGGATTCCGGACTGCTCAATATGCCGGTACACCCCGGTGCCCGGAAGTATTACGAGGAGATCGGAGTCAAGTTCCCGGCTTCCGTCCCTACCAACTGATTGCGCTCTCTCCTGCTTCGGGATTCGTACAGGAGACGGATCCCGAAGCTTTTTCATCCAAACAGATAAGGCAGAGTGATTATGAGAAAGAAAATTTCAGGTATTATTGCGATCTGCTGGGCACTGTTCCAGATGTATCTGATTATTGTACCGGGAGATATGCTGCCCACGCAGCTGCGTGCGATCCATCTGGGCTTCGCTCTGGTCCTTATGTGGCTGATCAGGCCGCTGAAAACCAAAAAATGGACAGCCCCGGAATGGTTGCAGAACACAGAGACGATCGTCCTCGGCACATTGTCGGCCGCGATCTGCGCGTATATTTTTTTCAATGCGCAGCGTTATGATTTTTACGCGTACGGGTATACGACACTGGACAAGATCGTATCCGTGGTCGGTATTCTGCTGATCCTGTACGCGACGTACCGTGTGCTCGGGCTGTCTCTTGTGATCATAGCGGGGGTCTTTATCCTGTACGCGCTGCTGGGGAAATATATCCCGGGCAACTTCGGCCACAGAGGCTTTCAGCCGGTCGTGCTGGCCACCAAACTGTTTCTGACTTCAGACGGTGTGTTCGGCTCTATTCTCGGCACTTCCGCGACGCTGGTGTTTATTTATCTGATATTCGGCGGATTTCTCAAGACGATGGGCGGCGGAAAGTTCTTTACCGATATTTCCTACGCGGGCTTCGGCAACCGGCGCGGCGGTCCGGCCAAGATGGCGGTCGTTTCCAGCTGCCTGTTCGGCAGTATTTCCGGAAGTACTATTGCCAACGTTGTCACGACCGGAACGATCACGATCCCGCTGATGAAGGATATCGGATACAAGCCGGAGTTCGCCGGCGCGGTCGAGGCCGTTGCCTCGACGGGCGGACAATATATGCCTCCCATTATGGGTGCGACCGCCTTCATCATGGCGCAGATGATGAACGTGGACTATTCCGAGATCGTCAAAGCCGCGTTTGTTTCCGCGATCCTGTATTATCTGGCGCTTCTTCTCATGGTTGACTTTGAGGCGGCCAAGACAGGAATGAAGGGCATGGCGAAGGATACGCTTCCCAATGCCAAAAAGGTGCTGAAGGAAGGCTGGCACTTTATCATCCCCTTCGTGGTGATGCTGTATGTGCTGTTTGTTATGAAATATACGGCACAGCATGCCGCCATGTTCGCGATCGCGATCATGCTGGTCCTGTGCTTTATCCGGAAGCCCGGACGGGACTTCCTGAAGAAGGTCGGGGAATCTCTGATCGACGGCGCGAAGTCGGCCATTACCGTGGCGATCCCCTGTGCCTGCATCGGGATCGTGGTCGGCGTTATTCTGATCACCGGCGTAGGCCTGGAGTTTTCCAGCCTGATGCGGCTCCTTTCCGGCGGAAGCATGTTCCCGCTGCTGCTGATCATGATGCTGACATCGCTGATCCTGGGCCTGGGCGTGCCGACCACGGCGGCGTATATTCTGGTGCAGGTTATCGCGGTCCCCACCCTGATCGAACTGGGCGTCAATCCGATGGCTGCCAACCTGTTCTGCCTGTACTTTGCGGTCATTTCCTCGATTACGCCTCCGGTGGCTCTGGCGGCTATTACCGCGGCGAATATCGCGGGGGCGGATCCGTTTAAAACCGGATGGACGGCGGTCCGCCTGGGCATTTCGGGATTTGTTATCCCCTTTGTCTTCGTGTACCAGCCCGGACTGCTGCTGATCGGGTCCTTCGGAGAAATTCTGACGGCTGTTCTTTCCTGCACTTTCGGTGTCATTGCCCTGTCCGGGGCTCTGCAGCAGTATTTCTTCGGGATCCTGAAAAAATGGGAAACCGCGATTCTGTTTGCGGCGGCGGTCTGTCTGATCACGCCGAATACGATTCTGGACATCGTGGG
>CADBQE010000190.1 GCA_902796695.1 uncultured Lachnospiraceae bacterium | reverse complement strand
CTGATACCTGCTCCGGCGGCCTTCCAGCGTTTCGGCCAGCGCACGGGAAACAATTTCCTTCAGCTCGGCTTCTTCCTGGCGCACCTGCTCCTTCTGCACATCAAAATAATCTCTGTGTGCCGCTCCGTTCCCGTAAACGGACCAGGAATCCCCCTCCACATTCCGGACCCATAGGATTTCATCGGGCGCGGGCTTAAAGCTCCTGATCCGTCCGACCGCAAACAGCATGATGCCGATCCCGATGGCGCAGATCACGGGAAGCAGGGGCAGGGCGGGCAGCGCTCCCCGCACGGCCCGGACGCTGCGCTTCATCAGCATTTCAAATCCGAAATACAGAAGGAGCGCCGTCACGATATACACGAGATGTTCGATCCCCACGGTCCAGGGATATCCGCCGGCCAGGGCGCGGAACAGATCGATCATAACCGGAAGCAGCACCATAAATGCCAGACTCAGCCGAACGACGGCCCTCACATAGCGGTTGGGGATCGCATCTTCCGCATTTTCACTGGCACGTCTGTGCGCCAGGAACGCGGCAAATGCCGTGGCGGCCAGGCCCACGCAGAAGCTGTACAGCAGGATCCATCCGTTGTACAGGTCCACGGTATCGATCGTAAATTCTCCCAGATCGATCACGCCCAGCAGAATGTTGCTGACGATATTGGTCCGGTAGCTGATCGGAAAAGGCACAAAGGACCAGAGGGCAACTCCCGACGAGGCGTAAACCTCATTGGTCAGGAAATACAGGACCAGGCGGGGCCCGATCAGCAGGACGGCCGTCAAGATCACCGCCGCAAGCACCGTACCGGTCAGAAACGCAGCGCAGGCCGTAACGGCGGCGGTCAGGAAGGAAGCGATCCAGATGGCCAGCGCCGCGGTAAGGATCCGCTCCCAGAGCACTTCGTAGCGGAGCGGCAGCAGCGTGGCTCCGAGTCCGCCCAGCAGTGCGGTGACCAGGATAATGACGGTCAGCCAGGCGATGACGGCGCCGAAAAAGCTGAAGAATACGCACAGGCGCGTCTGCGGCACCGCGTGGAAGAAATCACTGGCTTTCCGGCTTGCCGTAAATCCGAACGCCTTCAGGCTCAGGATCGAGGCGGCCGGGATAAAAGCCGTAAACAGCAGCGGGGCCATATCAAACAGGGAAACCGGCATCGGATCCCCCACATAGCCCCAGGAAGCGCTGCTCAGGTACATCAGCACCGGCATCAGCGCGTTGATCACCAGGAACAGAAGGCCGAATGCCTTGAGCTCGCGGAAAGCTTCCCGGAACAGACCGAAATCAAAGAACTTCTTTTTCATGATTCTGCCTCCTCATCGTCCAGGACCTCATCAAACGAATATCCGAGGCCGCGCATCTCATAAAGGAAAACCTCTTCCAGGCTGAGAGGGACCACGTCCAGGAGCACCGGATCCAGTCCGCGCAGGAATGCCAGCGTTTCTTCCCGGTTTCCGCGCACGATCAGATTGGCCACCGAACCCGCCTGTTCATACTGCAGGCACGGAAGCTCCGCGAATTTTTCTTTCCCGAACGGTTCGGAGAAAGCGACCTGAACCTTAAACAGGGAGGTTTTCAGGTTTTCCACGTCGCTCTGCAGCAGCAGGCCGCCTTTATGCAGCAGCGCCAGCTGATCGCATAGATCCTCCAGTTCCCGGAGGGAATGAGAGGTGATGATGGCCGTTGCGTTCCTGTCCGCCACGTCCTCGCAGATCAGGCTCCGGACCAGGTGCCGCATGACCGGGTCCAGACCGTCGAAGGTCTCGTCAAAGAAGTAATAATCCGGTTTGCAGGACAGTGCCAGGATGATGGCGGTCTGGCGCCGCATCCCCTTGGAGAAGCTGCGCAGAGGCTTCTTCGGATCCAGTTTGAAGCGTTTTGTCAGATGTTCGAAGCGCTTCCGGTCAAATGCCGGATAAAAAGCCCGGCAGCAGTCCGCCATGCGGTTCATATTCGAGCCGGGCAGGAAAAAGGGTTCATCCGGAACCAGATAGAGCAGGCTTTTCACCTCCGGATTATTATAGACAGGTTTTTCATCGATCAGCACTGTTCCTTCATCCTGCCGGTAGATCCCGGAAACGACCCGCAGGAACGTGGATTTGCCGGCGCCGTTGGAGCCCACCATCCCGTAGATGGAGCCGCGGGGAATGCGGCAGCTGACCCGGCTCAGGGCCGTAAAGCTTTCGAAGTGTTTGGTCAGATTGACCACCTCGATCATAATGACTCAGTCTCCTTTCCGTAATGTTCGTCTATGAAACGATCCAGCGCTTCCCGCTCCAGGCCGCTCGCTTTCAGCTCCTGCAGCAGAGTCTTCAGTTCGGAGAGTTTTTTCTCCCGGAACTGTCTGACGGCTTCGTCCACCTGACTGCGGATAAAACAGCCCCGGCCCGCCGCCGAAACGGTCAGGCCTCTCCGCTCCAGTTCGGCATAGGCCTTCTGGATCGTATTCGGATTGACGGAAAGGCGCACCGACAGGCTCCGGACCGAGGGGAGCTGGTCCCCCGGCTTTAAGATCCCGCTTAGCACAAATCGTTCCGTCTGCTCCACGATCTGTTCATAGACCGGTTTTCTCGATAGGGCATCGATCTGAAACATAGGGTACCTCTTCTGCATGCATGGCTAACTGTACTATTACAGTTAGTACAGTTAGGATAGCACGCCGGGGAGAACCTGTCAAGAGGGAGACGGATAATTTTCCGATCGGGAAGCGGCATGAAAAACAGCAATCCGAAGGATTTCACGGATGACATTCCGTCCGGAAAGTGCTATAGTAAAGGCAGAGAACCTGATAATTCAAATCGGAGGTACGTTATCATGCAGCATGATTTCCCTTTGGCTGTGGAAGCGCCCAAGTCCTGTACGTTCGTAACGCGGCAGCTCCCCACCGTAACGGCCGAGCAGCGCTGGAAAGCCCTGGAAGCCACCCATTTCAATGAATTCGCTTTCCCTGCGGGCATGCTCTACATCGACTGCCTGTCGGATTCCGGCACCACGGCCATGACCGATACCCAGTGGGCGGCCATGTTCCTGGGGGATGAATCCTACGGCCGCAATAAAGGCTATTACATCCTGCTGGATGCCTTCCGCGACGCATTTGAGCGCGGAAACGACCAGAAGCGTCTGATCAATTATCTGCGCAACGGCGTGGACCGCGATGACGTGCAGAAAATGATGGACGAGGTCTATCTGGTGAATTACGAAGGCGGCTTCTTCAACGGCGGCGCCTTCCAGCTGGAGCGTCCCAACACCTTTATTCTGCCGCAGGGCCGCTGCGCCGAAGCGCTGCTGTTCGACGTGATCAAGCCGCTGCTGGCGCGCCGGTTCCCGGGCAAAGTCTTTACGATCCCGTCCAATGCCCACTTCGACACCACCGAAGGCAATATCAAGCAGATGGGCTCCGTCCCGCGCAACCTCTTCCATAAGGAGCTGCTTTTCGAAGTGCCCGAAGGCGGCCGCTATGAAAAGAACCCGTTCAAGGGCGATATGGACATCGACAAGCTGCGGCAGCTGATCGATGCCGTGGGCGTGGAAAACATTCCCATGATCTATACCACCGTTACCAACAATTCGGTCTGCGGCCAGCCGGTCTCCATGGCCAATATGCGGGAAGTCGCGAAGATTGCACACAGCTACGGGCTGCCTTATATCATGGACGGCGCGCGCTGGGCGGAGAACTGCTACTTCATCAAGATGAATGAAGAAGGCTACCGCGACAAGACCATCCCCGAGATCGCGAAGGAAATGTTCTCCTACTTCGACGCGGTCTGCGCTTCCTTAAAGAAAAACGGCCACGCCAACATGGGCGGCCTGCTCGCGTTCCGCGACAAGGGCTATTTCTGGAAGAAGTTTTCGGAGTTCAATGAGGACGGCAGCGTGAAGACCGATATCGGCCACCTGCTGAAGGTCCGCCAGATCTCCGCCTACGGCAACGATTCCTACGGCGCAATGAGCGGCCACGACATCATGGCGCTTGCCCAGGGCCTGTATGAAGAACAGCGTTTCGAATATCAGGACGAACGCGTGCGTCAGTGCGAATATCTGGCCCAGGGTCTGCATGAAGCGGGCGTGCCCGTGGTGCTGCCGGCCGGCGGCCACGGCGTCTATATCGATGTGGACAAGTTCTTTGACTACAAGCGCGGCCACGAAAGCTTCGCGGGCCAGACGCTCTCGCTCGAAATGATCCACCGCTACGGCATCCGCTGCTCGGAACTGGGCGACTTCTCCATGGAATATGACCTCAAGACCCCCGAACAACAGGCGGAAGTCTGCAACGTGGTCCGTCTGGCCATCAACCGCAGCCAGTACTCCAAGCAGCACATGGACTACATCATCGCCGCCGCCGCGCAGCTCCACAAGGACCGCGACACGATCCCGAATCTGCGCATCACCTTCGGCCACAACCTTCCCATGCGCCACTTCCACGCTTGGCTGGAGCCCTACCCTCCCGCCCCCGAAGAACTCTGCGACCGCTAACCCCTCTCTCTCTCCATCAAAAGACCGGCAAAGCCCTCCCACCGCTTTGCCGGTCTTTTTCTTCTCAAATATCATCTTTGTAGGGGCCGATTTGCAATCGGCCCGCCGTCTCGAGGAACACACCCGTAGGGGCCGATTTGCAATCGGCCCGCCGTCTCAAGGAACACCCCCGTAGGGGCCGATTTGCAATCGGCCCGCCCGATCACATATCGGCCTTACGGCACCGGGGTAAAGGTGCGGTCCGGATAGCGGCTTTTCATGGTGATGGTGCGGGCATCCGGATCGAGGAGAAGGAGGTAGCGCCAGCCGGAGGTCTGTTCCACGGAGGGGTCCTCGCCGGCGGCGGTCTTCTCTTCGTTTTCAAAAAACATAACGTAAGGGGAATCGATCGGCCGGCCGGCTGCCGTAAAGGTATGGTAGATCAGTTCGATCCCGTCTTCATCCACGGCGGTGATCTCCAGCGTTTCTCCTTCGCATTCCCAGATGCCGAGCCAGGCATTGAGATCCGGGCCGGAAGGGGCTTCGTACGGGACGAAAACTTCCCGTCCGTCGGCACTCGGTTCGCAGGTGAAAAGCCCGTCGGCGCATTCCAGGATGAACTCCGTGCTGCCGCAGTCCGCGTCGATCCCCATATCGCTGTACAGGGCACTGCTGTGGCGGCAGACGGCCTCAAATTCTTTCAGGGTACCCGGGTAGACAACCGTAAGCAGGCTGTCCGTCCGGAAGGAATAGGTAAATCCGCGGTGCGTAAAGGTCTCGATCGAAGCCGGAAGCTCGATGCGGCTTACATTTTCCGCATACAGATAGGAAACAGCCTTCAGCGATTCCGGCAGGATCAGCGTTTCCGCCCCGCCGAAGCTGTCTTTCTGCCAGCTGCCGATGCTGCGGACGGGCAGGCCGGCGAGTTCCCCGGGAAGCTTCACCGCGGTCTCATCTCCCTGATAACCGGTGATCCGGACAAACTCCGGATAGACCTGACATTCCCATCCGTCTATGATTTCTTCCCGCACGGCTTCCTTGCGGGATTCGGATACAAGCGCCCGATCCGGGACGATGCCTTCCGTTTTCCGGAGCCGCGTATACGCGGGATAATCATTCAGGCTGAACCAGATCCAGCCGCCGCTCACGACCAGTCCCGCTTTGTCTTCGCCGGCCGGGTCTTGCGCGGTCAGGTGCGGATCCTCGCCTTCCGGGCCGCAGCAGTAAATGCCGTCCGGAGAAGCGTACCGGATCTCTTCTTCCGTAATGCACCAGGTCGGCAAATCATCCGGTGTAAAGCCGTCTTCTTCCGAGAGGACCGTCAGTCTTTCACCATCCGCGATCCGGATGCCGTACAGCGTATCACCGTTTTTATAGTACAGATAGGATTCGGAAGCGTAAAAGAAGTTCGCGTCTTCCAGTTCCGCTTCCACATCGATCGCGCAGATCTCTTCCGGGGTCATGGTATTCAGGGAAGCCCGATAAATCCTGTTGTCCCACTCTCCATTTTCCGCATCCGCCAGACAGTAGTACAGATAGCCGTGTGAGACGGTAAAGATATAAACGGACTGTCCGCTGCCGGCCAGCGGGCTTACGTCGATCTGCGTGCAGACGCCGCTTACGGCGTCCAGGCGCCACAGCAGGCGGTCTTCGGAGCCGGTCAGAAAATAATAGGCTTCTCCGTCAAAGAAGAGTCCCGCGGTCCCGAATGCATCGGACACTTCATAAATGGGGAAGGGCAGGGTGACGGAGCCGCCGGCCGCGTCCGTATTCGGATCGATCCATTTCAGGGT
>CADBQE010000189.1 GCA_902796695.1 uncultured Lachnospiraceae bacterium | reverse complement strand
GGGGACGGCACGTATCTGTTTGAGATCAATATGCCGGTACTGTCAAAAAAAGATTTTTCCGCCGAGGACTTTGAATCCGGAAATATTCCTGCGGAGGCTTCCGACAGCGGAGCTGAACTCAAAAATGAAAAGCTGAAGCAGACCGGGAGCCGGATCGCACTCATCTATTCGGATACGGCTGTCAGCCTTCTGGTAAACAGCGATTTGTATCCGTTCAATCCGTATTCGGCCGTACCCGCATACGGCTCTTCGGAAAGCATCCGCCCGGAAGAGTATCAGGCGGTTCCGGTATGGGACACGGGAACGGAACCGATCCTTCCGAGATAACGGATCCCGTTTGTCACCCGGCCTTGCCATGACGATAAGCAGCCCCGGAAATCAGTCCGCCGGGCTGCTTTTTGCGTGCACCTTTTTGTTTACTTTCGGAAGGTTTTCGGGTATGATGGGAAAAACAGAGAGATGCTCCTCTGAAGGAGGTGTTTGGTTGAAAAAAATGCTTTTGATCCTGTGGACGATCCTGCTGGTCGCGCTGTGCGGATGCGGCGGCGGAGTCCGGCAGGAGGTCGCGAAAACCGGGGCCGTTACGGCGAAAACGCTGGAAGGCGATGTGTCCGTGCTTGAAGTAAAAGAGATTTTTCTGAAGCAGGGAACCTCCTCCGGCGGGCCGCGGGTCGTGATAAAGCGGGACGGAAAGGGCAGCCGGGTGGTGCTGGAAGGCCCGTCCGACCTGCTGGAGGAAGTAAAAACAGACTTTTCCGAACGATCACTGAAGATTGCGGCGGACAGCAGAAAGAGCTATACGGTGACGGATCCGCTTACGATCACCCTGTATGACTGCACCCTGTCCTCCCTGCATCTGTCCGGCGCGTGCGAGGCGGAGGCGGAGAGCGACGTGCTGGTCCGGGATCTGTCCGGAACCAGACTGGAGATCCGGCTGGCCGGCGCGTCTTCCCTGAAAGCGGATCAGCTGGCGGCGGGAGAAGTCGTGATGGATATCACCGGCGCTTCCGCACTTGATGCCGCGGATATGAAGTGTGATAAATGGAAACTGGACCTGACCGGCGCCTCAACGCTGAACGTAGAGGTCTGCACGGCGTCTCAGAACGCGGACTGGCATGTGAGCGGCGCGGCGCATATGACGGTGGGAGATGAGGCTGCGGATCCCGCCACCGGCGGCGGAGCCGAACTCTTTGCCGTGCTGGCCGGTGCGGCGCAGGTGAATGCCGCGGGATTTGAAGTGAAAAAAGCCACGCTGACCGTCAGCGGAGGCTCGACGCTGGACTGCCGTGTCACGGACGTGCTGGGCGGCAGCATCACCGGTTCCTCCACGGTCCGCTACTTCGGCATGCCGACGCTGGCCACCCATGTGGGCAGCAGCTCCCGCCTGGAAAAGAGATAGGGGCATTTATATATGGAAGAGATCATTCTGAACAAGCAACAGTACCAGAACCCGCCCTTCGGCCTGCATGATGCGGTCATCACCGAAATGCGCCTGAAGGGGGAAACCGTGGAGCTCACGTTCAAAGACGGCTTCACGGTCAATCGGGAACCCTTCGAAAAGACCGGCCCGGCCGTCATTGAACTGCGCAACGTGGATCCGGACTTCTGCACGGTCACCTGGCTCAAGACCACGGAGAAAGAAAAGCTCAAAGGCAAGCGCCTGAACCTTTCGGATTTCCTGCCGGTGCGCTTCGGAAACGGGATCACCGTGATCAGCGAACTCCACGGCTATAACCGGGTCGTGTTCCGCGGTGTGATGTTCCGCCGCCGGCGCGGCTCGCGCGCCCGGAAAATGGTGGAAGTGGAACTGGATATCTACTTCTTCGGCGATATGGTCTATCTGATCAGGGAGAAATAAACGATGAGAAAGAATAAACGGTTTTGGCCCGCAGTCATCTGGACTGCGGCAGCGGTCCTGTTTACCCTGCTGATCACGCTGGTAGACGTGCAGAACGCGGGCGCCAGCAACACGCCGCTCGGCTTTGCGGGGATCAATACGGCCGTCCATAACGCGCTGGGCACCAGTCCCTTCTGGTATGCCGTCAGCAAAGGACTGGGCGTCTGCGGGATCCTGACAGCCGCGGCGTTTGCCGGGCTGGGTCTGTGGCAGTGGTATTCGCGGAAAAGTCTGAAGAAGGTGGATCCGGTGTTCTTCGTTCTGGCAGCCCTGTATGTGGTGACGATCGCGCTCTGGATCATCTTTGACAAGGCCGCCCTCAATTACCGGCCGGTCCTGGAGGACGGCGTCGCGGAGGCGTCCTATCCGTCCACGCATACCCTGATAGGCCTCGTTTTCTTCGGAAGCGCCGTTCCGATGATCATGACCTATATGAAGTCCGGCACGCTCCGGAAGGTGCTGGCCCTGTGCGCCGCGGCCGCGGCCTGCCTGACGGTGTTGGCCCGCTTCCTGTCCGGCGTCCACTGGATCACGGATATCGTCGGCGGCATCCTGATCTCCGGCGCGCTTCTGTCCTGGTTCCTGCTCGTGGCCGGACGGGTCGGAAGAAAGACGGAGGAATAACGGAAGAACAGCAGAAGCATCAAAGAAGAGCGGAGCCCGGGCTCCGCTCTTTTTCAGTCCTCCTCCAGGCGGTATTCCGGCCCGGGCAGAAACAGGTCGTTCAGGGAAGTGCGCGCTTCCTTGAGCAGGTCGGTCTCGCCCCAGCGGAAGCACCAACGGATATTGACGCCGCGGATCAGGGCGTAGCTGGTCCAGACCAGGCGTTCGGGCGGCTGATCGTTGCGGATCTCGCCGCTTTCCTGCGCCCGTCGGATCAGGCGGGCCATGGCATCCGCCATCTCGCTGTCGACATAGCCCGAATAGTCGGACCGCGGGTGCTCCGTGCGCGCCGTGGCGATATGGTTCATGACATCCTGGCCCAGGGACAGCTGCGTTTCCAGATACAGCCGGTAAAAATTCCAGACCTGCCCATAGAAGGTATGGCTGTCCAGGGCCTGCAGAGTCCGGCTCTTGGCCGTGGACACGCACCATTCCGCGATCGCATCGTACAGTTTGCTGCGGGCTTCAAAGTAATAGTAGAAACTGTTGCGCGTCACGCCGGCCTCCTCGCAGATCTCCTTCAGGGAAACCTGTTCGCAGGGGCCGCCTCGAAACAGCCGGATGGCTGCCTCCACAATTCTTTCTTTCGTATTTTTCTTTTCTGGCTTCATTTTTGCAATCCGTTTACGGTATTTTCCTGATTTTGTTTACAATTCGCGCGGGCCTTGACAAAAAGCCTTTCGATAATTATACTTCCGTTTGGCAAAACAATACACGAGCACAGTTTATGCAGGCATAAGACAAACTTGCTCCTGTCTACATTATATCCCCGGGAGTCAGTTCCTGTCAATAAACGGGATCGGTATTGCGGCGCCGGAAAAGTTTACATGTAGAAGGAGACACCATGGAAACCCAAAAGAAACCCGCGTT
>CADBQE010000188.1 GCA_902796695.1 uncultured Lachnospiraceae bacterium | reverse complement strand
GTACAGCGTACCGAAATCGAGCGTGGCCAGGTTCTGGCTAAGCCCGGCTCCGTGAAGCCTCACACCACCTTCAAGGGTCAGATTTACGTGCTGTCCAAAGAAGAAGGCGGACGTCACACTCCTTTCTTCAACAACTATCGTCCTCAGTTCTACTTCCGTACCACTGACGTGACCGGTATCTGCACCCTGCCTGAAGGCGTTGAAATGTGCATGCCCGGCGACCACGTGGAAATCAAGGTCGAACTGATCTCCCATATCGCTATGGAACAGGGTCTGCGTTTCGCTATCCGTGAAGGCGGCCGCACTGTTGCTTCCGGTACCGTTACCGAGATCATCGAGTAATTGAGAACCGACTTACGGCACTCCGGCTCCGGCCGGGGTGCCGTTTTTTAAAATCCGCATGTTCCGAACCCTGAGGAGAACAAATGGATATATTTAATGTGATATCCCTGCTGGGCGGCCTTGCCATGTTCCTGTACGGGATGCGTCTGATGGGAGACTCTCTGAAGGAGAATTCATCCGGCGCGCTGAAAACAGCGATGGAGAAGGTGACGAACAACCCGTTCAAGGCGTTCATCCTGGGCGTCCTGATGACGGCGCTGATCCAGTCCTCCACGGCTACGATCGTGATCACAGCCGGCCTGGTAGGCGCGGGCATTCTGTCGCTGCATCAGTCGCTGGGCATCATTATCGGGGCGAACGTGGGAACGACCGTCACCGGACAGATCATCCGGCTGCTGGACGTGGATGCGTCCGGCTCCACGATCCTGCGCTTTTTCCAGCCCTCCACACTGGCGCCCATCGCCCTGATCGTGGGGATGGTGCTGATCATGGGGAATTTCATCAAAAACGCGCATTCGGTCGGACGAATCGCCGTAGGCTTCGGAATCCTGTTCTCCGGGCTGATGAATATGACCGGCGCCGTGACGTCGCTTTCGCAGTCCGGACTGGTGGAGTCCCTGTTCTCGGGCCTGGGGGATCATCCGGTTCTGGGATATCTGACCGGTGCAGGCGTTGCGTTTGTGCTGCAGAGCTCCTCGGCCACTATCGGTATCCTGCAGGCATTCTCCGCTACGGGGCTGCTGAGCTTTAAATCGATCTACGCGGTCATTGTCGGCATTTATCTGGGGGACTGCGTGACGACCGCCATTGTCTGTTGGATCGGCGCCAAGGCGGAAGCCAGACGGGTCGGGATCGTGAATATCCTGTTCAACCTCAGTAAAACGGTTGTGGTGCTGGCCGCGGTCGCGCTGATTCATCGCTTCGGCTGGCTGGACGCGCTGTGGAACAGCCCCGTCAACTCCAGTATCATTGCGAACACGAACACCATTTTCAACCTGGGCTGCGCCCTGCTGCTGTTCCCGCTGCTGAATACGTATGAGAGACTGAGCCGCCGCCTGGTCAAGGACGACCCGGTGCCGGCCTCCCGGTACAAGGAAGAGCTGGACGCCTTAAACCCCGTCTTCTTCAATACACCCGCGCTGGCGTTGCGCAGCTGCTACGGCATCCTGCTGACGATCTTCCGCGCGGCGCGCAGCAATATCGAAAAATCCTTCCGCCTGCTGGAGCACTACGACGAAGCGCTGCATAAGGAGATCCTGGCGGAGGAAGACGAGATCGACCGGATGACGGACCGCATCGGCCGCTATACCGTGGAACTGCTGCCGCACCTGCAGCTGAGTGACCATGTGGCGATCCTGAACCAGTACTACAAGGTGATGGCGGAATTTGAACGGCTGGGCGACCACGCGGTCAATATCGCGGATCACGCCGCTTCGCTCACCAGGAACAATACGAAGTTTTCCGCCACGGCTTTATCGGAACTGGCCGTTCTGGAGTCGGCCGTCATGGGTGTTCTGGATGAAGCGGAGCAGACATTCAAGAAGCGCGACGTGGACGCCGCGCGCCGGATCGAGCCGCAGGTACAGGTGGTCGCGGAGATCATTGCGGAATTAAAAAAGAACCACCTGCGCCGCATGAGCCGCGGGGAATGCGATATCTACGCCGACGCGGGCTTCACCAACCTGATGACGGAGTTTCGCCGCATCGCCGACCTGTGCTCCAACGTCGGCGTCGCCACCATGGTCCGTGTCTACCCGGAACTCGCCGACCACGAACACCTCTACTTCGAAACCCTCCACCGCGGCGGCGACCTCGCCTTCAACGAAACCTACGACCGCACCTACAAACGCTACTTCTCCCTCCTGAAAAAACCCGAGGAATCCCTGCCTCCCTCTCCGGAAAGCACCCCTTCCCCGCAGGGACGATGAAACCGCGAAATTTGTACAACACAAAACGAGCCGGCAACGGCTCGTTTTTTTGGGGTCGGCTAAGAGGATTATCGTAGGGGCCGATCTGTGATCGGCCCGCGGAGAGAGAATCTACATCTCCTGTAGGAACGAAAAGATGACAAAGGAACCGTCCCCCTGTCACGTCATTCGCAATCGTATGGGCCGATCTGGCTGAGAGGAGTATCGTATGGGCCGATATGGCTAAGCCGATTATCGTAGGGGCCGATCTGTGATCGGCCCGCGGAGAGAGGGAATCAAAATATGACAAT
>CADBQE010000187.1 GCA_902796695.1 uncultured Lachnospiraceae bacterium | reverse complement strand
TGTCTTTTCCGAAAAGACTCTTCCCACCTTAGTTAAGTCAAATTGTTTTTTGTCTTCCATCTGTCAGCGAATCCTTTCGTACTGTTTCCTGCAAATCGATGCAAGGCAGATATCATCTGCATCCTCAAAGACAAGTAAAATGACCATTTGCTTTTAATCTGTTATCACATGTGAACAGCTCGGAAATCAATACTTCTCTCCGCTCAGGAATCTTCACTGATACACGAGGATCCGGACTATACATCTTCCGGCCGCACTATACCATCCAAAAACAGGCCGCCCCGGACCCCCGGAACGGCCTGCCGTTAATTATTGGCCTATATTTATCTCTTCTTCCACGGTACCTCGTCGTCGGAAGCCTTGAAGTTGTAGACGGGCTTCATGATGTCGATGATGTCCACGGAGTCGCGGATCAAGTCGATGATGTCCTCCAGGGACTTGTAGGCCATGGGGGCTTCGTCCAGGGTTTCCGTGCAGACGGAGGTGGTGAAGATGCCCTTCATGGATTCCCGGTATTCGGCCATGCTGAGCTGCTTCTTCGCGGCCGTGCGGGACATGATGCGGCCGGCGCCGTGCGGCGCGGAGTAATTCCACTCCGGGTTGCCCTTCCCGACCGCCAGGACGGAGCCGTCGCGCATATTGATGGGGATCAGGACCTTCTCGCCCTTATGGGCGGCGATGGCGCCCTTCCGCAGGATCATTTCCTCCGTGTCGATGTAGTTGTGGATCGTGTGGAAGGCCTCCAGTGCCTTCATCCCGGTGCGCTCCAGAATGATCTCCGCCATCTTCTCGCGGCTGCGGCGGGCAAAGCGCTGGCAGATCTCCACGTCGTGCAGGTAGTCTTCCAAATAGCTGCCCCACAGCCAGCAGAGGTCCTTCGGGGCGTCCGGATCCTTCGTCTTGAACTCATGCTCCAGCTGCTTCAGCGCGGCCTGGATCTCGGTCCGGCGGCCTTCCTCCTTGTAGGTGCGGATGATCTCCTCGCGCTTCTGAAAGTACTCGTCCTTGCCCATGTGCAGGTCGATCGCCAGCTGCTGGTAGATCTCCGCCACCTGCTTGCCCAGGTTGCGGCTTCCGGAGTGGATGACCAGATAGTACGTCCCGTCGGACGCCTTCTCCACCTCGATAAAGTGGTTGCCGCCGCCCAGCGTCCCCAGAGAGCGCTCCAGACGCCTGGTGTCCTTCAGGGAGCGATAGCACTTTAATCCGGTCAGGTCGAAATGCTCCTGCCGCCCTTCCCAGACCGCCATCCCGGAAGGGATGTAATAGCACGCCGCGTCGATCAGCTTGAAGTCCGGCTCCTTCACGTCCAGCTTGACCGTGTACATGCCGCAGCCGATGTCCACGCCCACGATGTTCGGGCACGCCTTGTCGATAATTGTCATGGTGGTTCCGACCGTGCAGCCCTTGCCGGCATGCACGTCGGGCATGATGCGCACGCGGCTGCCCTCCGTCAGCGCGTAGCTGCACATATTCCGGATCTGCTCGATCGCTTCCTCTTCCACGACCGTGGCGTAGCAGATCGCCGTAGTTACTGTTCCGTTTATCTCAAACATTTCTCTGTCCTCTTGAAAAAACGGGCGGAACATGATCTCATGCCCGCCCGTGTGCCTGCTTAAGCCGTGATCTGCGCGTACCGCTCACTCTCCAGCACTTCTTTCATGAAGGCGTACGGAGAGAGTGCGCCGCCGGCTATCATGCCGAACAGCCGCGGGGTGACGCCGGAGACCAGGGCCACGCCTTCTTCGTTCATAGTCACGGGCTGCTGCCGGTTGCGGCTGGCCACGTTCCAGAAAACGATCTCCGGGAGCCGGTATCCGGCCGCCTCAAACTTCCGCTTCGCGTTCTCGAAGTTCGAAAGCTCCGCCCGATGCACGCATTGGTCGAATTCCATGTCCGAAATGATGACTAACCGGGCGGGCAGTTCATCCTGCGGAACACGATTCTTTACCGCTGCCTTCAGGATCAGATCAAATACCGCCTCCAGGTCCGTATTGGCCACCTGGCAGAAGGAGGCCGCGTAACGCAGTCGGTCCGCGAAGGTTTCCCCTTTGATCTCGATCAGCTGCGGCGTGGCTGAAAATTCAATAAAGTGGTTCCGGAAAGCGCCGCCGTTCCGCTCCGCAAAGTAGAGCCCCAGAGACAGTGCCACGCTGGCCGGCCGGGGCCCGGCCGAGGCCCAGTACATGGATCCGGAGGTATCGATGACGGCCAGACTGTTGTCCTCCCCGCCGAAATCCGGCAGCGCCGCCCAGGTCGCATTCAGCGCCCGCTTTTCCTCCTCGGTGATCTTCTTCATGAAGCCGCCCGGAGCGCACTGCAGACACGCGTCCACCAGCTCATACGGAGCAACATTGTCTGCGTGCAGGACCGCCTTGCCCTCCCCCGCGCGCTGCAGGAAGGTCTGATACCGCACTCCGTCGTTCCGCAGAAACGCCTTCCGGTATTTGAACAGAGCCCGCGACGGCTGCTTCTCATAATCAAACGTGTAATCTTTTTCCCGGAGATTGTTCTCCAGGATGCGGATGCGGGCCCGCAGCGCGGACAGGCTCTTCCGGTAATCAGCCTCCCGGAGCCCGAACGCGCGGATGATCTTCCTCGCGGCCGCCGCCGTTTCCTTCGCGGAAGCATTGGCGGACGGAAGCCATTTTCCCAGAAGCGAGACGGGTTCCCCGGCTTCCAGCGCCTGCAGATCCCGCTCGAACTGTTCTTTCAGGAACGCCAGCGCGTCTTTTTCGCAGCGCGTTCCCAGAAGGGAAAGCAGGTCGTCGAACCGCCCGAATTCCGCGGTCAGACGGATGTTTTTCCGCACGCTGTCCGGTTCCTGATCCGCCAGCCGGCGGAAGATCACGCGGAACACGCGCCGCTCCCCCAGCCCGCCGCGGATATCCCGCCCGAAAAAGAGCAGTTTCATGGCGGCATCCCGGTCTTCCGCATACGCGCGGAAAAAGCGCTTGAGGATCTCATCGTCGCTTTCCCGGCGCAGCGCCCCGATGGTCGCAAACAGATCCAGACAGTCCGACCCGGTCGTCGCCGGCGTGACCGCTCCGTTCTCCGTCCGCGTCCGATTCGCTTCTTCCTTCAGATATTTCAGCATGAAACCAACTCCTTTCTTTTTTTCTAAACAAGGCACCATACCCCGCGGGATTCGAACCCGCCCGAGAACCCAAAGATCTCTTACCATTCGATTTTGCTGTGGGTGCCTTTTTCAAGATGCATTTTTTCTGCCTGTCCGGTCTCTCACCGGACTCCTTCCCCGATACGCAGTCGGGGCGCCTGTTCAACGGCCAAAGCATCTCCGCATATTTGCTGTATGCATCTTTCTTCAGTCAGTGCAGGAATCGGTCCGATAACCGTTCCTCTTCCCTGCACCCGCAGTCTACCAATTATTCCCCTCCTTATCACGGAAAAAAAGCTGCGAACTTCCGTCCGCAGCCGTAAAATTTCATCGTATTCCTCACTCGATCTGTTTTCGGAGCCGTTCCCGGATCAGTTCCGCGAAGCTCTCCGGCTCCAGGACCTTGATGACCGGGCCGAAGCCGAGGATCCGGATCACCAGTTCCGTCTCGTCGGACTGCCAGTACCGGAGCCGGATCCGGTAGCGGTCCCGGCCGATCTTCTCCGCTTCTTTTTCCAGGTGGGCGAAATGATTCATGACCCGGTCCAGCGCGTTCCGCTCGTCCCGTAGTTCCAGGACCACCTCGCTGACCGTTTCGGGCTCCGGCTCATAATTCCAGGGGCCCGTGCCGGTATAGTATTCCAGCTTGCTGATGCGGCTCAGCCGCAGATTCGCGAACCGGCTCCCGGTTATCCGGATGCGGAACTTGTCATCCTTCTCGGAATACTCCAGTTCCGTCGGAATAAACCGCATCCGGACCGGCTTCTTTTTACGGTTGATCAGCTCCGCCTGAAGCGGTTTTCCGGCGCGGATCGCCTCCAGAACCATGCGGAAGCGCTGAATGTAGTCCTCATCTTCGTAAGGGTCGCCGTCCGCATAGCGGTCATACCAGCGGATGTCGTTCAGATCAAACAGCGGCTCCGTCTCTTCCAGGCCGCAGGTCCGGGCGTCAAACAGCTTCACCCGCGGATCCTGCAGGACCGCCTTCAGCCAACGTTTTTCCAGCTGCGTCAGCGGAAGCGAAGGGTCGTGCCGGATCGGCGTGGAAAAATCCTTCCGCAGCAGCTGCCAGCGTTCCTCCTTCAGGGCGGGAAGGACCGTCAGCGCGCTCTCCGAAAAAGCATGCTGCTCCACGATTTTCCGCAGGTCTTTTTCATCCGGATGCCCATGCAGGCAGGCGGATATGATCTCCCCCACGGACCTGTAATAGGCGGAATAAAGCTCGGAAAAGATCATGATCCGGCCTCCCCGCTTTCTTCGATCCCGTACCGGCGGTACATCGCCTCCAGGTCCTCCTTGAATTTGTTCTCCACGGTCCGGTTGGAGAAATTCATCTGCGTGATGCGGCCGATAAAAGTCCGGATCCAGGGGAGGATCTCCTGCGAATTAAAGATATCCGCCGCAAAGCGCCAGTGCGTCTCATCCGTCTGTTCCACGGTTCCGCAGCGCTTTTCCCGCTCCAGCCGCTCCGCGATATACTCTTCTCCGGGCAGCACCCGCACCGTAAATTCCACATGCTCCAGGCGTCTCCGGCTCCAGGCACAGGAAACGCTCCAGGAATGCTCCGCCAGCTTCTCATACACGCGCGCGATGGTATCATATCGTTCGAACGGCTCGCCGGGCTTCACGCTTTTCAGGAAATCCAGGCGGTACGAGTTTATCAGATTTCCCTTCAGATGCAGCGACATCAGATACCAGCGCCCGTCCTGCACGCCGGCCAGGATCTTCAGCGGAACGACTTCGACCGTCGTGATCCTCTCATAGCGGCGGCTCTGATTTTCCAGGATGACCGTCCGCTTTTCCCGGATCGCCGTCAGCAGTGCCAGCAGGATCTCGCTGTCCAGCGCGGCATTGATATAGTGATGCTTGAAGCTGAAGCGGCTGCGGTGCGCCGGCAGGCGGTCCTTTAAAAACGAACCGATCACGCCTAACGGCGCCGCTTCCGAAAAGAAATCCAGGAAGTCCTCCGCGCCGGCAAGCTCCGTCATGCCGCTCCGGCTGTACAGCACCCGGCGGCCGCTCTTTTCCGTACGGATGAGCCCCGCCTCCGCATACTCTTTCAGCTTCTTGCGGACGGTAGACTCGTCAAATTCAAGCGCCTCCCCGAAATCCGCTAGATACTCCCGGTCGATCCTGTCCAGGATCTCCTGCAGGGTCAGCCGGACGGACGGTTCGTACAGGATATCGAACAGGATAAAATGCAGCGTGATGTCTCCGTCCGTGAACGACTTCGTTTTCCACGCGGTGTACAGCGGATTGCTTTCCACGGTCCGGCTGTCGATGGAGAGGAACACGTTTTTCCCTTCCGGCGTGCGCTTGAAGGACATAAAATCCCCCAGCCAGCTCTCCACCCGCCGTTTTTCGTCATCATAAGAGCGGGCGCTTTTCTGCGTGTAGCCGCCCCTGCTCTTGAATCCGTACACATAGAATTCCTTCATGTAATCCCGGATCCGGCTGAAATTTTTGATCAGCTCATGATACGCCATCGTACTCCCGCTGCGGGCCGTCAGTTTTCTTCCGCTTCCCGGAAGGCCTCGATCGCCGCGGCCGCAAACGCCGCGGTCCCGTCTCCGCCCGCCTTGTCAATATTCCGCGTAAACTCCCCGCCGGCAGCGTAGGCCCTGCCCAGGCCGCCCAGGATCTCCCCGGTGCAGGTATAATAATGCGCCGTAATGAAATCCCGCAGCTTCCTCACCAGTGCCTGCGCCTCC
>CADBQE010000186.1 GCA_902796695.1 uncultured Lachnospiraceae bacterium | reverse complement strand
CCCAGGCCGCCCAGGATCTCCCCGGTGCAGGTATAATAATGCGCCGTAATGAAATCCCGCAGCTTCCTCACCAGTGCCTGCGCCTCCGCGGACGCGGGATCCGCTCCCCGGATCCCGCCGAATTCCGCAAAGATCCCCATCATGCGTTCCGCCAGCGACCGCTCCTCTTCCCGGCTCCGCCCGCCGGCCTTCCGCTCATACTCCCGATAAGCATCCGTCTGTCCCCAGGCCGCTTTGGCCTGCGCGGCATACTCATCCATCTGCTTTGTGTCAAAGGCTTCAAAATTACTCATGGCTTCGTTCCTCTTTTCTCTGATATCCGCGGCCAGTTCGATGAGTTTCTCAATATGCTCCTTCTTCAGCCGCAGAAGCTCCGTCTGCTGTGCCAGCGCCTTATCCCGGTCAAAATCCGGGCTGCTCAGGATCCTGCGGATCTCCCGGAGCGGAAACTCCAGCTCCTTAAACAGAAGGATCTGCTGCAGCTTTTCCAGGCTCGACTCATCGTACAGCCTGTACTTCGCCTCCGTCACCCGCACCGGCGGCAGCAGACCGATCCGGTCATAATACTGCAGCGTGCGAATACTCACCCCGCTGATCCGGCTGACTTCATGTACAGTCATCATCCTGCTCTCCTCCTTCCCGGGGTCCAGCATAAACTATGACGCAGCGTCAGAGTCAAGAGAATTCGAAAAAATTTTTCTGTCCCTCAGAACACTTCCGTATACAGCTCCAACGGCTTCTTTTCTTCCGCAAACGCCGCCATCTGCGGCACCAGCCGCTTAAAATGCTCGGACCCCATATGGGCCTCCAGCGCGGCCCTGCTCTCCCACACCTCGATCATGGCATGCAGCCGCTCATTCTCCGCACTCTGATTCAGCGTATAGGAAATATTCCCGCTTTCCTTCCTCGTCTCTTCCACCAGTTCCTTCGCCAGCGCGTAATAAGCCTCCAGGCAGCCTTCGCGCACGAGTGTTCTTGCTACTACTCTGATCATGGGTCGGTCTCCTTTCCTTTCCTGTACCTTGCCGCATCCGTTTCTTCCTGCGGCCGTAAACTCATTCTTCCAGAATCTCCATCGCCCTCCGATACTTCTCCACGCGGGCATAGTCCGCCGCAGTCGGATGATCCAGGCGGGTGATGTCGCTGTTGTGGCGCAGGTCCGCCAGTTTTACGCATTTCGCGACGGGGTTGTGCTTCAGGGCGGTCACGTAATCCAGATAGGGGACGGATTCGTCGTGCGTAAGCAGCGCCAGCGCGTCCGTCACGGCCGGCGGGAAGCCGGCGGCGCGGATATCTTCCAGGGTATATTTGGTGTCCTCCGCCACATCGTGCAGCAGCGCGACGGCGGCGGTGATCTCGTCCGGCATCTGCTCCGCCACATGCATCGGGTGGAAAACGTACGGGAGGCCGCTCTTGTCCACCTGGTCCTTATGGGCTGCGAAGCACAGTTTCATGGCATTTTTTGTCAGTTCCGTATAGATCATGTTCTTATTCCTTCAGGCCGGCGCCGAACCGGCGGAGCTCTTCCAGTTTTTCCGCGGGCACGCCGGGATCATAGCCGTTCGTGGTGAACACGCCCATCCCCTCCAGCTTCAGATAGTCCAGGAAGTCGCCCCGATACGAGAACAGCGCGCCCTCATACATGTCCGGATCGCCGGAGCTTAAAAACATCGCCACCTTTTTCAGCTTCTCCGGCTTCTTCGGATATGCCGCCGCGTAGAAGCGGTCGATGACGCATTTCATCTGCCCGGAAAGGCCCACGCACTGCCCATCGCCCTTCGTATGACAGTACTCGCAGGCCAGACAGCCGCGGATATTCATCCGGCACACGTCAAAAACGTCAAACTCATGCCCGGCCTCCTCCAGGCCTTCGCAGAACGCCCGGATCATCTGTTTTGTATTCCCCGCCGGGCGGGGGGATCCGTTTAAGATCAGAACCCGCATGA
The DNA here is from genome assembly GCA_902796695.1 of uncultured Lachnospiraceae bacterium. Taxonomy (GTDB): domain Bacteria; phylum Bacillota; class Clostridia; order Lachnospirales; family Lachnospiraceae; genus UBA6987. The sequence goes on along the minus strand of CADBQE010000186.1, from coordinate 1,077 downwards.
TTCCCATCTCCTTTTATTCGTCTATCGCTTCCAGCAGAAAGCTCACGGGCCGAAAGCCGTCATTGCAGGAGATCATCGCGGACCTCGGATTCTTCATCCAGCCGTCGAAGAAATCCCCTCCGCCCGCCGCCAGCTCCCGCACGAACGCCTCCATACTGCCCCAGGCGCTTTCGCAGAACCCCTCCGGCCGCTCCCCGCCGCGCGCAACAAACACCTCGCCTTCCGCCACGCTGCAGGCATGCTCTATGGGATTTTCAAACCGCTCCATGAGATCCGGATACGTGCTGATCCGCATGACGGTTATTCTGACGTCTTTCATTCCTATCCTCCTGCTGTTCCGTGGTTTTTGCAGCCCGGGGCGGGGCTGTGGGCTTCCGCCCTGCGGAGCGGAGTTTTAGGCTTCCGCCCTGCGGAGCGGGGTTTTAGGCTTCCGCCCTGCGGAGCGGGGTTTTAGGCTTCCGCGCCTCGAGCGGGCTAAATCAGCACCCCGTTCAAATGATCTACCTCATGCTGAATAATCTGCGCGGTCCATCCGCTGAACCGCTGGCGGTGCTTCGTCCACCCCGCATCCAGATATTCCAGCTCAATACTCCTGTACCGCGTCGTCTTCCGCACGCCGGGCAGCGACAGACAGCCCTCCTCCGTCTCAAACGGCCCCTCCCCGCGCAGAATCTTCGGATTATACATCACAATACTCACCGGCCCCGCATCCACAATAATGATCCGCTTCCTGACCCCAATCATATTCGCCGCCATTCCGACGCACCGCTCCCGATTGGCTTCCAGCGTATCCCGCAGATCCCTGCCGACAGAAACATCCTGCGGAACGGCCTCCTCCGAGGGCTGACTGAGGAAGAAAGGGTCGTGGATGATGGGTTTGAGCATGGGGACCTCCTGGGTGGGTGTTATGATTTGTTATTATATCGTAAAATCGGTCAGGGTTCCAACGGGAGGAGTAAAGTTCGAATTCGGCATTCCCACCTTCCACACCTCATACCCCTGCCGCCTTGCGGAATCGTACACCGGACGGCGGCCATGTCCGCGGACAGGGTGGCGGCGGTGAAGGAGGATTTGTTT
>CADBQE010000185.1 GCA_902796695.1 uncultured Lachnospiraceae bacterium | reverse complement strand
TCCGATTCCAGCAGCACATCCGCACAGATGGCCGCGTCCTCTTCCGGAACGCCGTACGCCTTGAAGACGTCGATCATAAAGCGGTTCATCATATCCCACGGGACATAGGGACGGGTTTCCATAAAAATAATCCTCCTGAAAAATGTTTCTTGTCTGTCTTATCGTTTCGCATCGCCCCAGCGCAGGGCGCATTCCACGGCCAGATGCCAGTCCGCCAGCAGGCCGCGGCGTTTTTCTTCGGTGATTTCCGGCCGGAACAGGGCGTCCACGGACCAGAGTTTCTTGATCTCCTCCTTGCTTTCCCAGAAGCCGGCGGCCAGACCGGCCAGGAAGGCCGCGCCCATGGCCGTGGTTTCCACGCAGGCCGGGCGGCAGACCACCGCGTTTAAGATATCGCTCTGGAACTGCATCAGGAAGTCGTTTTTGGATGCGCCGCCGTCCACCTGGATGCTCTTTAAGTCCAGGCCGGAGTCCTTCTCCATGGCATCGCAGACGTCCGCGGTCTGATAGGCGATGGCTTCCAGAGCCGCGCGGATCAGCTGTGCTTTGCTGGTGCTGCGGGTCAGCCCCACGATCATGCCGCGGGCGTACTGGTTCCAGTACGGCGCGCCGATGCCCGTGAAGGCGGGGACCATATAGACGCCGCCGTTGTCCTTCGCCTTTACGGCGAAATATTCCGAATCCGGGCTGGCGTCCAGGATCCGCAGTTCATCGCGCAGCCACTGGATCACGGCGCCGCTCACGAATACGCTGCCTTCCAGCGCGTATTCGGGTTCTTCGCCCAGAGAGGCCGCCATGGTAGTCAGCAGTCCGCTCTGAGAAACAACGGCCTGTTTTCCGGTATTCATCAGCATGAAGCCGCCGGTGCCGTAGGTGCTCTTCACTTCGCCGGGCTGGAAGCAGCACTGGCCGAACAGGGCCGCCTGCTGGTCGCCCGCCGCGCCGGCTACGGGGATCTCGCCGCCGAACCAGAAGGGCTTCGTCTTCCCGTAAATGCAGCTGGAAGGCTTCACTTCCGGCAGCAGGGAGCGAGGGATGCGGAACAGGTCCAGCAGTTCATCATCCCAGCGGCGCTCGTGGATATTGTACAGCATGGTGCGGGACGCATTGGTGTAATCCGTGACGTGGACGCCGGTCAGATTCCAGATCAGCCAGGTGTCCACCGTGCCGAACAGCAGCTCGCCGCATTCCGCTTTTTCGCGCGCACCGGGCACGTTTTCCAGGATCCAGGCGATCTTGGACGCACTGAAGTAGGCGTCCGGGATCAGTCCGGTCTTTTCTTTGATCCTGTCGCTCCATCCTTCCGCCGCGATCCGGTCGATCATGCCCGCCGTGCGGCGGCACTGCCAGACGATGGCCGGATACACGGGCTGGCCGCTCTCCTTTTCCCATACGATCGTGGTCTCCCGCTGGTTGGTGACGCCGATGGCGGCCACCTGCTCCGCGCCGATGCCCAGCTGCTCCATGGCCAGACGGCCGACCTTCAGCTGCCCGCGCCAGATATCGCGGGGATCGTGCTCCACCCAGCCGGGATGCGGATAATGCTGCGTGAATTCTTCCTGCGCCATCGCGCGGATCCGGCCCTCATGATCGAACAGGATCGCGCGTGAGCTCGTTGTCCCCTGGTCCAGGGACAGAATAAATTTTTCCATGAGAGTTCCTCTGCGGTTTTGTGACAACGGCAGGATGCGCCGGGATACGGCGCACCCTCTGTTTATGTTCCGGACGGTCGGTCAGCGGTCAGTTTTTGACCGTCTCTTTTAACGCGGTCAGCGCGCCGGCCAGTCCCTGGATCTCCGAAGGGATGATGATCTTGGTGGCCTGGCCTTCCGCGGCCTTGGCAAACGCTTCCAGGCTCTTGACCTGCAGCACGGCCTGATCCGCGCCGGCTTCCTTGATCAGCCGGATGCCTTCCGCATTCGCCTGCTGCACTTTCAGGATCGCGGCCGCCTGGCCTTCCGCTTCGCGCATCATGGCTTCCTTCTTGGCTTCCGCTCTAAGGATCGCCGCTTCCTTTTCCGCCTGAGCGTCCAGGATCGCGCGCTCCTTGTGACCTTCGGCCACCAGGATCGTGGACTTCTTCTCACCTTCCGCCTGCAGGATCTTTTCGCGGCGTTCGCGTTCCGCCTTCATCTGCTTCTCCATGGAGTCCTGGATCTCGCGCGGCGGAATGATGTTCTTTAATTCCACGCGGTTCACTTTAATGCCCCACGGGTCCGTGGCGACGTCCAGCTGCGTCCGCATCTTGGTATTGATGATCTCGCGGGAGGTCAGGGTCTGGTCCAGTTCCAGTTCGCCGATGATGTTGCGGAGCGTGGTGGCGGTCAGGTTTTCGATCGCCATGATGGGGTTCACGACACCGTACGCATACATCTTGGGATCCGTGATCTGGAAGAATACCACCGTATCGATCTGCATGGTGACGTTGTCCTTGGTGATCACGGGCTGCGGCTTGAAGTCGATGACCTGTTCCTTCAGGCTCACGCGGCGGGCCACTTTGTCCAGGAAGGGCAGCTTGAAATGCAGGCCAACGCCCCAGGTTCCGATATAGGCGCCCAGCCGTTCCACAACAAAGGCCGTCGCCTGCGGCACGATCTTGATGCAGGATATGATAATGCCTACCACTACCAGAACGATCGCGATGATCGCGATGCTGCCGAACAGTTTCTCGGGAATTGCCATAGCTAACATTTTATTCTTCCTCCTTGTCCATGCTCTCTTCTATTTTGTTTTTCAGGGGCTTTACAATGCATTTGACGCCCATCAGCTGCTCGACCACCACTTCCGTGCCCGCGGGAATGATCCCGTCCGGATCCTCGCTGCGCGCCGTCCAGGGCATGCCGTCCACGGTGACCTTGCCGGTCGCCAGAATGTTGTTGATCTCTTCCGTCACCAGCGCCGTGCGGCCGATGATCTGATCCAGCACATTGGTCTTTTCCGTCTTCCGGTTCAGATACTTCTTTGCCATCGGCCTGGTAAAGGCCAGGAGCAGCAGGGAGATCACTACGAACGCGACTACCTGCCAGATGATGTCGACCTTCAGAACTGCCAGAATAAATGCCGCAAACGCGCCGGCGGCAAACCAGATCGTTGCCAGTCCCGCGGTCGCCGCTTCCACGATCACAGCCAGGATAAAAATGCCCAGCCAGATATACAATGGATTCATACCGTCACCTCCTTTCCGAAATCATACCAAATATTCCGCGGGGATGCAAGGCCATCCCCTCTTTCCGCACTTCTTTTCGGCCTTCCGCCCTCATAGCGCATCACCTTCCTTTCATGGCTTTATGATAGCGCGCCGCAGGGGGCGGATAAAGGGGGAAAGGAGCGGAATAGGGGCGGTTATTTTGTCCGGGAGGGCAGTATTCCCCCGCTCTTCCGGACGGTTTCGCGAAATAAAGCCGCGCCACCCCTTTATTTTTCCGCCGGCAGCGTGTATAATGGTTCCGAATTAAATAAGAAACAGAAACGAGGTCATGCAGTATGAAACGAATCCTCACGGTGCAGGATATCTCCTGCTTCGGAAAATGTTCCATTACGATCGCGCTGCCGGTGATTTCCGCCATGGGGGTGGAAACGGCTATTCTGCCGACGGCGGTGCTCTCGACTCATACGATGTTCAAGGGATTTACGGTAAAGGACCTGACGGACCAGCTGCGTCCCATAACGGCGCACTGGAAGGAGGAAGGGATCCATTTTGATGCGATTTATACGGGCTATCTGGGGTCTGCGGAGGAGATCGAGATCTGCAAGGAGATCTTCCGGATGTTCCGGGAAGAAGGGACGCTGGTCTTTATCGACCCGGTGATGGCGGACAACGGCAAAATGTATCCGGCGTTCGATGAAAACTACGCGCGGCTGAACGCGGGGCTCTGCGGGGAAGCGGACATCATCGTTCCCAATATCACGGAAGCCTGCTTCATGACCGGGACCGAATACAAAGAGCAGTATGACGAGGCCTACATTCTGGGCCTGCTGGACAAGCTGGCCGCTCTGGGTTCGAAGATCGTTGTTCTGACCGGCGTATCGCTCTCGCCCGGCCGGACCGGCATCTACGGCCTGAATACGCAGACCGGCGAACACTTCGTTTACCAGAACGACCGCATTGACGCCTCCTACCACGGCACCGGCGACCTGTTCTCCAGCGTAGCCGTCGGCGGCCTGGTGCAGGGCCTCTCCTTAGACGACGCCTTCCGCATCGCTGCGGACTACACCGCCCACACCATCGACGTCACCCTTCAGAACCCCGATCGCCCCTGGTACGGCGTGGACTTCGAAGCCACCCTGCCCACCCTGATGAAAATGCTCGGCAAATAAAAAGATGACAGAGGATGACAGAAGGACGGTTTCTTTGTCATCTTCTGTTTCCCGCGCAGCAGGCCGGTGACTGACCGGCCTGCTTTTTTGTGACAAAAGAACCGTCCCCCTGTCACGTTTTGTGACAAAGGAACCGTCCC